>NZ_JBEXKC010000009.1:0-150779 GCF_040609475.1 Streptomyces sp. NPDC004667
GTTGACCACGCTGTCGACGATCATGCGGCGCACGTGGGACGGGAAGAGGGTCGCGTAGACCCCGCCCCACGCCCCCGCCCACGCCCCGGCCCCCCGGCCCCAGGACCGGCACGCTCCGCTGCCGCCCCGGCACCCCCGGTACCCGGCACGGGTCGCAGGGGCGGGAGCGGGGACGCAGCATGGAAGGAGGTCCGTCCGGGTGAGGAGGCCTGCATGACCGATGGGCAGCCCGCTCCCCACGCCCCGCGCGCCGGGGTACGGCGCGGGGCGGTGAGGTCCGCGCCGGCCGGGTCCGTGGCCGCGGGCGCCCTGCTCGACGTCCTCGGCGTGGCCGCCATCGTCCTGGACGCCGCCGGCCGGATCACCCTGTGGAGCCCGCAGGCGGCCACCCTGTTCGGATACACGGCCGAGGAGGCCCTCGGCCGGTACGCGGCGGCGCTGCTGGTCGCGGACGAGAACCGCGAGGAGGTGCTGGGGCTGTTCGCCCGGGTCATGGCGGGCGGGGACTCGGGCTCGTGGGCGGGGGTGTTCCCCGTACGCCACCGGAACGGCCGTACCGTGCTGGTGGAGTTCCGCAACATGCGGCTGCAGGCCGACAACGGCCGGCTCTTCGCGCTGGGCCTCGCCTCCGAGCAGGCCACCCTGCGGCGGGTCGAGCGGGACCTGGCCCTGTCCCTGCGCCTGGTCGACCAGTCCCCCCTCGGGCTGGCCGTCCTGGACACCGATCTGCGCTTCGTGCTGGTCAACCCGGCGCTGGAGCGCATCAACGGCGTCTCCGCCAAGCGGCACCTGGGGAAGCGGATCGCCGAGATCCTGCCCTTCCTCGACGCCTCGGCCATCGAGGAGCGGATGCGCGAGGTCATGGCGACCGGCGTACCCGTGCTGGACGAGTTCACCACCGGCCGGGTCGCCACGGACGACGACGGCGAGCGCGCCTGGCTGGTGTCGCTCTACCGGCTGGACGACCAGGCGCACCGGGTGATCGGCGTCGCCGTGTCCGTGATGGACGTGACGGAGCAGCACCGTACGGCCGTGTCCGCCGCACACGCCCGGCGGCGCCTGTCCCTGATCGCGGACGCCTCCGTCCGCATCGGGACCACCCTCGACCTGGACATCACCGCCCGGGAACTCGCCGACGTCGCCGTCCCGGAGGTCGCGGACATCGCCGCCGTCGACGTCCTCGACACGGCCCTGACGGGTCTGCGGCCGGGCGGGGACACGGGCGACCTGGGCGTACGGTTCCGGGCGCTGGCGGTGAAGTCCGCCTACCGCACCCCCGCCGAGGCCGCCGCCGACCCCGTCGGGGACGTCGCCCTGTACGGGCCCGCCCGGCTGGTCTCCCGCTGTGCCCGCACCGGCCGGCCCGTCCTCGTACCGCACGTGCTGCCCGAGGACCTGCCCCGGATCGCCCGCGACGAGGACGCGGCCCGGCTGCTCGGCGAGGCGGGGCTGCACTCGTACCTGGCGGTGCCGCTCATCGCCCGGGGTCAGGTCCTGGGCGCCCTGGACCTCAAGCGGGCGCGCAACTCCGCGCCGTTCGGACCGGACGACGTGCTGCTCGCCTCGGAGCTCGCGGCCCACGCGGCGGTGTCCATCGACAACGCGCGCTGGTTCCAGCGCCAGCGGCACGCCGCCCTCACCCTCCAGCAGCACCTGCTCCCCCAGTCCCCGCCGGCGGCCCCGGGCCTGGACATCGCCTACCGGTACCAGCCCGCGGGGGCCGCCGACGACACCGGCGGCGACTGGTTCGACGTCATCCCCCTCACCGGGGAGCGCACCGCGCTGGTGGTCGGTGACGTGATGGGCAGCGGCATCAACGCAGCCGCCACCATGGGACAGCTGCGGGCCACCGCCCGCGCCCTGGGACGCCTGGGTCTGGACCCGGCGACGGTCCTGACCCACCTGGACGCGGCGACCGCCGACCTCGGCGAGGCGATGGCCACCTGCGTCTACGCCGTCTACGACCCGCACACCCGGCTGTGCCTGTTCTCCACCGCCGGTCACCTGCCCCCGGTCCACCTGCGCGGGGGTCGCCACCCGCAGCTCCTGCGCCTGAAGTCGGCGGTCCCGCTGGGCGTCGGCGGCATCCCGTTCTTCACGACCTCGCTGACCCTGGCGCCCGGGGACGAGCTGGTGCTGTACACCGACGGGCTGGTCGAGACCCGCGACCAGGACATCGACACCCGGCTGCTGACCCTCACCGACCTCCTGGCCGGCCCGCACCGCCCCATCGAGGAGACCTGCGACCTGCTCCTGTCCGCCCTGCGCCGCCCCGACACCCACGACGACGTCGCCCTCCTGATCGCCCGTGCCCTCTCCTGACGGGGCCCGGATCAGGGCTGCGGGGAGCGGGAGCGGATGCGGGCCGCGAGGACGGCGACGTCGTCCTCGGCGTGGAGGGCGTCCAGGCCGCCGACGACCGCGTCCGCGGCTTCGGCGATAGAGGCGCCGCCCGGCAGCCGCAGGGCGGTGAGGCGGGCCAGGGAGGTGTCGATGTCCTCGCCCCGGCGTTCGATCAGCCCGTCGGTGTACAGCAGGAGGGTCTCGTCGGGGCCCAGGGGGTGGGCGGCGGACTCGTAGCCGCCGAGGCCGGTGCCCAGCGGGGGACCGACGGGGACGTCGAGGAGCCGGCCCGTGCCGTCGGCGGCGAAGACGGCGGGCGGCAGGTGGCCGGCGCTGGCGTAGACCGCGGTCCCGCGGGCGGGGTCGACCCGGACCAGGAGGCAGGTCGCGGGGCGCCGCCCGGCGTCCTCGGAGACCACGACGTCGAGCTGGCGCAGCACCCGGTGGGGGGCCAGGTCGGTGGAGGCGACCTCGCGCAGGGTGGAGCGGTAGGCGTTCATGTCGACGGCGGCGTCCAGGCCGTGGCCCATGACGTCCCCGACGACCAGCAGGGTCCGCCCGTAGTGCAGGCGCACGGTCTCGTACCAGTCGCCGCCGACGAGCGCGCTCGGCCCGACGGGCAGGTAGCGGCCCGCGATGAGGAGGTTGGGGTGCGGCCGGCCTGGGTCCGAGACCAGGGCCCGCTGGAGGTCGAGCGCGACGCTCTCGGTGGCGGCGAGGCGCCGGGCGTGCCGGACGTGGACGGCGGCGACCCGCGCCGCGAAGTGCAGGGCGGCGGCCTCCCCGTCGGTGAAGGCCGCGCCGGTGCGCGCCACGAGGAGGATCCCGTACGAGGTGCCGTGGCGGGCGAGCTCGACGGACAGGCCGTGCACCGGGGGGCCGCCCGGCCGCAGCGTCCAGCTGCGCAGCGGGTGGCCGGCGTCGACCGCCCGGACGGCGGCGCCCGCTCCGGGGCCCGGGGGCCGCAGCAGGCCTGCGGCACCGGCCTGGGCCACCCGCTCGACGCGGCCGGCCTCGCCGGTCAGGTCGACGGCCACCGCGTCGCAGAGGGTGCGGAAGAGGAAGGCGGCGAGTTCCCGGCAGGTGGTGTGCTCGTCGTCGGTCGTGCCGATCGCTTCGAGGGTCTCGTCCGGTGCCGGGACCCACGCGCGGCTGTCGCGATCCGACACGGTGCCTCCGCCCGCCGGGCGGCCCCGTGCGGGCCGCCGGTGGTTCCATTCCACCAGCCCCGGCGCGCCGGGCGGGGCAGCGCGCCGGACGGCCTTCACCTGCGCGGGGTCAGCCGCTCCCACAGGAAGGTGTGCACGAGGGCCTCGTTGAAGGCGGTCTGCCGGTGGTCGGTGGCGCCGCCGTGGCCGCCGCCGAGGTGCTCGTGGAAGAGGACCGGGTGGCCGAGTTCGCGCAGCCGGGCGGCGGCCTTGCGGGCGTGGCCGGGGTGGACGCGGTCGTCGCGGGTGGAGGTGAGCAGGAGCAGCGGCGGGTACGCGGGGCCGTCCGCGCGCATCCGGTGGTACGGGGAGATGTGCTCCAGGTGGGGCCGGTCGGCCGGGTCGTCGGGGTCGCCGTACTCGGCGGTCCAGCTGGCTCCGGCGAGGAGCTTGTGGAAGCGGAGCATGTCCAGCAGGGGCACGTGGGCGACGACCGCGCCGAACAGCTCGGGGTCGCGGGTGAGCATGGCGCCCATCAGCAGGCCGCCGTTGCTGCCGCCCTCGATGCCCAGCTGGGCGGGGGTGGTGATGCCGCGGGCGGTGAGGTCGCGGGCGACGGCGGCGAAGTCCTCGAAGGCGCGGACGCGGTTGGCGCCGAGGGCGGCCTGGTGCCAGGCGGGTCCGTACTCGCGGCCGCCGCGGATGCCGGCGACCACGTAGGTCCCGCCGCGCGCGAGCCAGGCCCGGCCGGTGACGGCGCTGTACTGCGGGACCATGGAGATCTCGAAGCCGCCGTACCCGTAGAGCAGGGCGGGGCCCGGGCCGGGGCGTTCCTGGGGGCCGATGACGAAGTAGGGCACCCGGGTGCCGTCGGCGGAGGTGGCGAAGTACTGGCTCACGGCCAGGCCGGCGGTGTCGAAGAGCGCGGGTCCCCGCTTGACGGCCTCTCCCCCGTCGGCCGCTCCGGCGGTGCCCCGGTGCAGGGTGGAGGGCTGGAGGAAGCCGGTGACGTTCAGGAAGTACTCGTCGCTCTCGTCCGGGTCGGTGCACACGACGGAGGCCGTGGACAGCGGCGGTACGCCGGCGAGCGGGGCGCGGGTCCAGCCGTCGGGGCCGGGGGTGAGGAGCTCCAGGCGGGAGGAGACGTCGGCGCGGGTGGTGAGGAGGAGGTGGTTGCGGGTCCAGCTGTGGCCGCCGAGCGCGGTGTGCGCGTCGGGGGTGAACAGCACGTCGGGCTCGCGGTCGCCGGCCCGGAAGGCGTCGAGGCCGAAGGCGAGGAGGCTGCCGGGGGCGTGGCCGAGCCAGGGCGAGCGGGGGGTCACCAGCAGCCACCGGCGGTGGACGGAGGCGACGGCGTCGTCGGGCACGTCGATCTTCTCGGGCGGACCGTCGGGGTCCGCCGGGAGGAGGAACAGCTCCTGGTTCCAGAAGTCGATCTGGCGGGAGAGGAAGTCCCGTTCGAAGCCGGGCGTGTGGTCGCGCCAGCCGGAGGCGGAGAGGTCCGAGGGCCGGCCCTCGTAGACGGTCTCGGCGGACGCGACGGGCGTACCGCGGCGCCAGCGGCGGACCTGGAGGGGGTAGCCGGAGGGGGACATGGATCCGGGGCCGAAGTCGGTACCGATCCACACGTGGTCGTGGTCGATCCAGCCGATCCGGGTCTTGGCCTCCTCGACGGCGAAGCCGCCGTCGACGAAGCGGAGGTCCTCCAGGTCGAACTCGCGCACCACGCAGGCGTCGGCGCCGTCCCGGGACAGCATGACGAGGGCGTGGCGGTGTCCGGGGGCGAGTACCGCGCTGCCGGCCCAGGCCCACTTCTCGCCCTCGGCCTCGGCGAGGGCGTCCAGGTCCAGGACGGTCTCCCAGGCCGGGTCGTCGGTGCGGTACTCCTCCAGGGTGGTGCGCCGCCAGACGCCGCGCAGGCGGTCGGCGTCCTGCCAGAAGTTGTAGAGGTGCGGGCCGCGCCGGACGACGTACGGGATGCGCCCGTCGTCGTCGAGGACCTCGCGCACCTCGCGTTCCAGCACCTTGAAGTCGGTGCCGGTGGTCAGCGCGTCGACGGTCTCGGCGTTGCGCTCACGGACCCAGGCGAGGGCGGCCTCGCCGGACACGTCCTCCAGCCAGAGGTACGGGTCGTGGTCGTGGGGACCGGAGGGCTCGTGGGCCGCGCCGGGGGCTTCGTCGCTCATCCGTCGATTGTGCCGGACGGGCCCGTCCGCCCGGCGCGGAACCCGGCCGGGACCCGGCGCGGGCGAGGGCCCGGTCGGTGCGGCAACCCTGCCGGGCGCGGGCCGGGTGTCCCGGAGGGGGTCCGCCCGTGCCGCGCCCGTACCCGCGCCCCTGCCCGGGTGTCCCGGCGGTCAGGCCCCGCCGGTGCGGCGGTGGACGGCGTCCAGGGTGGTCAGTTCCGCGTCCGTCAGGCGCAGGGCTCCGGCGGCCACGTTGGCGGCGAGGTGGTCGGGGTTGCCGGTGCCGGGGATGGCGAGGACGTGCGGGCCGCGCCGCAGGGTCCAGGCCAGCCGGACCTGTGCGGGGCTCGCGTCGTGCGCACGGGCCACGGCGAGCAGTTCCTCGTCCTCCGAGCCGCTCGCGCCGCCCTCGCGGCCGGTGGTGGCGATGGAGTAGAAGGGCACGAAGGCGATGCCCTCCTCGCCGCAGAAGCGGACGAACTCGTCCTGGTCGGGCCGCATCCCGATGCCGTACGGGTTCTGCACGCACACCACCGGGGCCACGGACCGGGCCTCCGCGAGCTGTTCGGGGGTGACGTTGGAGACGCCGAGGTGACGGATGAGCCCGGCCTCGCGCAGCTCCGCCAGGACTCCGAAGCGCTCGGCGACCGCGGTGGCGCCGCCCGGTATCCCGGAGACGCGCAGGTTCACCAGGTCGAGGTGGTCGCGGCCGAGCTGGCGGAGGTTCTCCTCGACCTGGCCGCGCAGCTCGCGGGGGCCGGCGTGCTCCGTCCACTCCCCCGACGCCCCGCGGGCGGGGCCCACCTTCGTGGCGATGACCAGGTCCTCGGGGTAGGGGCCGCCGAGGGCGCTGTTGATCAGCTCGTTGGCGGAGCGGAGCGGGGAGAAGTAGAAGGCGGCGGTGTCGATGTGGTTGACGCCGAGTTCGACAGCGCGGCGCAGGACGGCGAGGGCCCGGTCACGGTCGCTGGAGGCGGCACCGGCGTGCAGGGCCGCACCGTTCTGGGGGATGCGCATCGCTCCGAAGCCGATGCGGTTGACCTCCAGGTCGCCGAGCTTCCAGGTCCCCGAGGCGGCGGCGGTGATCGTTTCAGTGGTCGTCATGCCGGAATGATCCATCAGCCGGTACGCTCGCCGCCACGGATTCACACATGCGTGAATCAGCGGGGAGGCAGGGGCTTCTTGATGCGGCGCGAGGGGCCGGGCGGGCCGGTCAGGCTGGCGTTCTCCGCCGGCGACCTGGCACAGATGCGCTTCGCCGTCTCCCCGATGTGGGAGGTCGGGACGAGCATGCGGTTGCTGAGGTCCGGGGCCGTCCATCCCGTGCACGGCCCGTGGACCGCACAGGTCCGGCCGCGGCTGGCGGCGGCCGGGCTGGACCGGGGATGGCTGGCCGAGCTGGTCGCGCCGAAGGGCTTCGTACCGGACTTCCTGAACCCCGCGCCCGACGGGCCCGCCCCGACCCTGGAGCAGGAGCTGGCCCGCGTCAGGGCCGCGCCCGCGGCCGCGGTGCGCCGGGACCTGGACCGGTTGGCCCGGGAACAGGGGCGGCTCGGTCCCCGGTCGCGGGCCCTGTACGCGGATCCGCAGGGGCGGCTGGCCCGGGTGGCGGAGGAGGTCGAGCAGTACTGGGAGCTGGCTCTGGGCCCGTACTGGGCGCAGATCCGCACCGTGCTCGACGCGGACGTCTTCCACCGTTCCCGGCAGGTGGCCGAGCAGGGCGCCGCCCGTCTCCTCAACGACCTGCACCCCTCGCTGAGCTGGTCCGGCAACGCGCTGCGGTTGGCGCTGCGGCAGCGTTCCCTGTCCCGCGGGACTGCGGGGTCCGGGCTGGTGCTGATCCCGTCGGCCTTCACCGGGCCGGTGCCGCTGACCCGGGTGGCGCCGCCGGAGCCGCCGCAACTGGCCTATCCGGCGCGGGGGACGGGCGGGCTGTGGGCGTCCCGTCCGGCCGTTGCCGGCAGCGCCCTGACCGCCGTGCTGGGCCGTTCGCGGGCCCGGCTGCTGGCGGAGCTGGACACTCCGGCCTCCACCACGGAGCTGGCGGCCCGGACGGGCCTCTCGCCGGGCGGGGTGTCCCAGTACCTGACGGCGCTGCGTGACGCGGGCCTGGTCAGCGCCCACCGCGCGGGCCGCTCGGTCCTCTACGCCCGTACGGCGGTGGGTCAGTCGCTGCTCACGGCGGGCTCCGCCTGAAGGTTCCGGATCCGCCCGCCCCGGCGGACAACGGAGCACCAGTAGACACTGTCTACGCCGACTGGTAGACAGTGTCCATGGATGAGAGCCCGCTGCGCGAGCGGCTGATCGACGTCGGTGTGGAGATGGTCACGGCGGAGGGGACGGCCGCCCTCGGGCTGCGGGGGATCGCCCGGCGGGCCGGGGTGTCGCACGGGGCTCCCCGGCGGTACTTCCCCACCCACCAGGCCCTGTTGTCGGCCATCGCCCGGCGCGGGTTCGCCGATCTCGGGGCCCGGTTCGCGGCGGCCGGCGCCGGGGAGGCCGCGCCGAGGGAGCGGGTGCGCGCGCTGGCGACGGTGTACGTGGCCTACGCCCTGGAGCAGCGCGGGATGTTCGAGCTGATGTTCCGCCACGACCTGCTGGACAGCACCGGGCAGGAGGGCTCCGAGGGGCCGCGGCTGCGGGAGTCGACGCGGCCGCTGTTCGCGATGTTCGTGGGGCTCGTGTCCCGGTGCGGGGCGGCCGATCCGGAGGTGACGACCGCCGCGCTGTGGGCGAACCTGCACGGGGTGGCCCAGCTGTGGGGGGCGGGCAGCCTGCCCCTGGTGCTCGGGGACGCGGCGGACGGCACGGACCCGGGGGCGTACGTCGCCCGGCTCGTCGGCGCCGCGATCGACGCGCACCTCGGGGCGGACCCCTCGTGAGGCCGGCGGTAGCGCTGCTGGCCGGCGCCGCCGGGGCGGCGCTCGTGGCCCTCGACGGCACCGTGCTGATCGTGGTGCAGCCCGCCCTGCGCCGCGATCTGGGGGCGAGCGCCGCCCAGGTGCAGTGGACCAGCACCGCCTACCTGCTCACCGTCGCCGCCTTCCTGGTGATCGCCGGACGGCTCGGGGACCGGTACGGGCACCCCCGGCTGCTGCTGACGGGCTCGCTCGGCTTCGCCGCCGCCTCGGCGGGGATCGCGCTGGCCCCCGGAGTCGGCTGGGTGATCGCGCTGCGCGCCGTCCAGGGGCTGTTCGGGGCGCTTTTGCAGCCCGCGACGCTGGCCCTGCTGCGGGTCGCGTACCCGCGGGAGCGGCTGGGGTCGGCGGTCGCCGTGCGGACCGCCGCGATCGCGGTGGCCGCCGCGGCGGGGCCGCTGATCGGCGGGGTCCTGGTCGCCCGGACGGACTGGCGGGCGGTGTTCGTCCTCAACGTGCCCGTCGCGCTGGCCATCGCGGTGCTGACCTCGGCCCTGCGGGTCCCGCCGCCCGCGCGCGACGGCGCCGGTGGCGGCCGGCCGGTGGCGGCTGCGCCCGCCCTGCTCGCGGCGGCGCTCGGGGCCTGCGTGTACGCGCTGTCCGGCGTACCGGAGCACGGCTGGACGGGGGCGCCGACGCTGCTCGGCTGCGCGGCGGCCGTGGGGCTCGGGGCGCTGTTCGTCCGGGGCGAGCGGCGCGGGGAGCGCCCGCTGGTGCCGGCCGCGGTGGCGCGGTCGAGGCCGGTGGCGGCGTCGATGGCCCTGCTGATGGCGGTCTCCGCCGGGATGTTCGGGGCGCTGTTCACGGCCACGTTCCTGCTCCAGGACGTACGGGGGCTCGGTCCGCTGGAGACCGGGGTGCGGGTGCTGCCGCTGACCGCGCTGATGGTGGCGGGGGCGCCGGTGGCGGCCCGGGCCGTACGCCGGTACGGGCCGCGGGCGACGGCGCTGACCGGGACGGGGCTGGTGGTGGGCGGGATCGCCGGCCTGGGCTCGGGCGGGCCGGTGGCGTTCGGGGTGCTGGGCGCGGGTTTCGGCACGGTGATGGTCACGGCCACCGGGACCGTGGTCGGGGACGCTCCGCCCGGGTACGCGGGGGTGGTGGGCGGGCTCAAGCAGACGGCCGCGAACGTCGGCCCGACGCTGGGGATCGCGGTCGCCGCGGGCGCCGGGGCGGCGGGCTCGGGGCCGGACGCGGGGGCCGCGCTGCCGGTGCTGGCCGGGCTGGCCGCCACGGGTCTGGCCGCGGCGGCGCTGCTGCCGGGCCGGACACCCGTGGGGGAGGTGTCCGACCCGGCGGGGGTCACGGGGTGAGGCTCCGGCGCCGGAGGGGGCTCACGGGGGTGAGGGTCCGGCGCCGGAGGGGGCTCACGGAGTGAAGGTCCAGCGCTGGGCGGGGGTGCCTGCGCAGGCGGCGCGGGTGAGGGCGGTGCCGTCGGCGGTGCCGGATCCGGCCGGGGTCAGGCACTGGCCGCCCGTACGGAGACTGCCGTCCGGGCCGGGCTGCCAGCTCTGGCCGGGGGTGCCGGCGCAGCTCTGGACGGTGACCGCGGCGGGGTCGGTGCCGTCGAGGCAGACCCCGGCGAGGCCGGTGAGGCGGCCGTCCGGCTGGAGGGTCCAGCGCTGGTTCGGGCCGCCGTGGCAGGCGTACAGGGTGGGCCGCGTCCCGGGGGCGGTGGCGCTGTGCGGGAGGTCCAGACAGCTCGTGGAGGCCGAGTTGACGAGGGTGGCGTCGGCGGGCAGCGGCGTCGGCCGGCCCGTGAGGGTGAGTTCGGCGGCGCTGGTCCACGGGCCGCGCCCGCCCGCTTCGGTCAGGGCCCGCAGGCGCAGGTAGCGGCCCGTTCTGGGGGCGAGGGGGACGGTTTTGGCGGCCGGGGTGTCCGCGAGGGTGCCGGTGGCGGCCGGGGTGCCCCAGTCGGCGGTGGTGTCGGAGACGTAGACCTCGTACCCGCCGATCCGGCCGTTGACCCCGCCGTCCTGCCGCGGGAGGTAGCCGAGGGAGTCGACGGTGTACCGGGCGCCGAGGTCGATGCGGATCTCGTGCGGGAGGGCCGCCGGCTTGCCGGAGGACCAGGCCGTGTGCCAGATCGTGGACGGGTCGCCGTCGAAGGCGTTGCGGGCCGCGCCGTTCTCGGCGGCGGTCTCCTGGCTGTCGGCGGAGACCAGGCTCCAGGCCGTCTGCGGGACGGGCGCGGAGCCGGTGGGGATCGGGTCCGCCGCGGGGACGGCCGTACCGGTGGCGGTCACGGTGAACGCGCCGCTCTTCGTGCCCGTCTTGACCCACAGGACGCCGGAGCGGTCGGCGGGGTCGAAGAACCAGCCGGTGGCGGCGGAGTCGTAGGCGGCCTTCGAGGCGAGGCGGGGCAGTGCGCTCCCGTCCACGGTGAGCGCCGCGGGGGCGGAGGCCACGTGGAGGGTGAACTCGTATCCCCGCGAGGCCTGTTGTCCGGCGTAGGAGCCGGTGGGTGCGCCGACGGAGACGGTGACCGTGCCGGAGCCGGTGGTGGGCGCGGTGACGTCCACGCGCTGGCGGGCGTAGGCGCCGGACTCGAACGCGCGGGTGCGGCCGTCGTCCTCGTAGAGGCTGAAGGTGGAGTTCCCGCGCGGGTGGACGTCGTAGGTGAGGGTGGAGACGGGCTTCTCCCCCGTGTGGTTCATCTGCGGCCACATCGGGACGACGGCGCCGCCCTTGACGAAGAGGGGGAGGGTGTCGAGGGGGGCCCGGTAGCCGTTCAGCCAGCCCGGTCCGGCGTACGTCTTCCCCGTCCAGTAGTCGGTCCAGGTCCCGGCGGGCAGGTAGATGCCGTCACGGACGGAGGTGTCGGAGACGACGGGGGCGACGAGGAAGGAGTCCCCGGCCATGAACTGGCCGCTGGTGAGGTTCCCGCGGGCGACAGGGTCGTCGGGGTACTCCAGGACCATGGCGCGGGTGCTGGGGACGCCGGTGTCGTGGGCGGTCCGGCTCATCGTGTAGAGGTAGGGCATCAGCCGCATCTTGAGCTGGAGGTACTTGCGGTTGACGGACAGGTACGGCTCGGCGAAGCGCCAGGGCTGCTTGTCCTGGTAGCCGGCCGACGGGTTGGTGGCGCCCCATCCCGACATGGTCATGAAGGCGGGGGTGAAGGCCTTCCACTGGAGGTCGCGGACGTAGGTCTGGGGGCTGCCGCCGAAGATGCCGTCGACGTCGCCGGAGGCGTAGTTGAGGGCGGACAGGCCCGCTCCGGCGATGGCGGGGACGTGCCAGCGCATGGCGTCCCAGGTGCCGCTGGTGTCACCGGTCCAGACGACGGCGTTGCGCTGGGTTCCGGCCCAGCCGTCGACGGTCCACACGTAGCGGCGGGCGTCGGAGTTCTTCTCGATGCCGTCGACGGCCTGCTGGACGCCGTTGAAGGCGTACTTGTAGCCGCCGCCGATCCAGGCCACGTCGGTCTTGACGCCCCGGCTGCCGGCCGTGCCCACCTCGTCGGCGATCGAGCCCAGGCCGGTGGAGGTCCACAGGCCGGTCTGGAAGCCCTTGGCCTTCAGGGCGTCGACGGTGGACTTGAGGGGGGCCGTGTAGCCGCAGCCGTAGCCGTCGTTGGGCAGGAACCAGCCCGAGGGCATGTCGGCGGCGCGGGCGTCGGCGGCGTAGCCGGCCACGTCGGCCGTGGTCTGGTGGCGGAGGCGGTTGTGGTCGCCCTGGTAGTCCGGGTTCGAGGCGTTGAAGCAGTCGGCGTTGCCGAGCTCGAAGCCCCAGGCCGGGGCCAGGAAGGGTTTGCCGCTGACGTCGGTGTACGCGTCGAGGACGGACTTGAGGGAGTCGCCGGTGAAGTACCAGGCGTCGAAGCGGTTCTCGTCGTGGGTCAGGGTGGTGGGGGCGTTGAAGGCGTACGAGCCCGGGGCCCAGGTGTTGCGCATGACGCCGTAGCGGTTGGTGGACATGTAGAAGGGGGCGGGGCTGGCGTTGTCGTTCTCGCGCCACTTGTTGTCGACGGCGACGGGGACGGTCTTGCCGCGCAGCGCCCACTCGCCGAGGCGCAGCCCGGTGCCGTAGAACTGCTCGTCGGCGCCGCGGGCCAGGTACTGGGTCGTGTGGCCGCCGCCCCAGCTGGTGGGCTGGGTCTCCTCCCAGACGGGGGTGGAGTCGTCGGCTCGGTAGACGGAGAAGCGCAGGGGCGATTTGTTGACGTGGATGGACAGGCCGCCGGTGGTGATCCGGTAGTACGTGCCCGCGTCGGTGGAGGAGGCGGCGACGGGGCCGAAGTCGGTGGTGGGAGCGAGGTCGGAGCCGGCCGGATCGTCGGAGAAGGAGCCGTCGGGGGACAGCCAGAGCCGGAAGATGTCGGCACGGGCGACGACCACGCGGGCCTTCGCGCCGCTGGTGGTGCTGACGGTGAAGGTGCCGCCCGCCTGCGCGAGGCCGGTGACGGAACCGGCCGTGGAGACCGGGGCGGCGGGTGCGGACGCGGATAACGGGCCCGTCGCGGCGCGGGCGGTGGCGGGACCGGCGGCGGCGAGTCCGGCGACCGCGAGGGCCGCGGCGAGCAGGGCCGCGAGCGGGGACCTGCGGGCTGTACGGGGTGTGCGGGCGGGGCGGCGGGGCCGGGGTGGTGGGTCGATGACACTCATCGGGCAGCTCCTCGTGCGGTCCGGGTCGCGGACACACCGCTTTGGCATGCTCTCGGCAAGATAGCGGACCCCGGTGGCGTTTTTGAAGGAAGCTGCTCGAAGTGGTCTCCATGCACGCAGTTTTGAGCATGTGACACCACGGCCCGGGGCGGGGAGCCGTAACGGCGGCTTCCCGGCCCGGGCCGTGGCGCGGCCTCAGGCGGCGGTGACGCGGATCTTGGACTGGCCGTGGCCGAGCTTCTCCCAGTCGTCCATGAACCGGGCCTTGAGGCCGTGCCGGGCGGCCAGGTCGACGAGGGTCTGGGTGCGGTAGTAGAAGTCCTCGCGCAGGACCTGGTGTTCGGTGCCCTCGGTGCGGTCGAAGGTGAAGTCGAACCGGCCGCCCGGCGCCAGGACCCGTTCCACGTGGGCCAGGCACTCGTCGATGATCGACAGCGGTGAGTGGGAGAAGACGCTGTGCGCGTGCACCACGTCGAAGTGACGGTCGGGCAGGAAGTCGAGGGTCAGGTCCTGGGTGATGGTCAGGTGCGGCAACTTGGCCTGAAGTCCCCGGTCCGTCAGCGTGCGCTTGGCGGCGATGAGGATGTCGGGCGAGATGTCTATGCCGTAGTAGTGACCGGTCTCCAGGTGGTCGATGAAGCGCCAGCCCGCCCGCAGGTTCCCGCACCCGATGTCGAGCATCCGGTGGCGCGGGGCGAGCCCGTGCTCCAGCAGGTAGTCGAACTGCATCTTCCCGAGGGCCAGCCAGCGGTCGTGGGTCTGGCTGCCGACCGCGGCCTCCGGGTTGCGGCCGGTGTCGGAGGCCATGACCGCCCGGTAGTAGCCCACGTGGTCGGGGTGCTTGAAGCGCAGCCAGCTGTCGCGCGCGGCCCGCTTGACGTACGGGGCGATACGGGTCGGGTTGCTCAGCGCGTAACGGACCTTGTGGCCGACGCTCGCGCGGTCGGCGGTGAGGTTCTTCTTCGTTGCCATGAGGGGTCCCCCCTGGGATGCGGACGGAAGGTGGACGGGACGGTGCGGGGTGGTACGGGGTGGTACGGGGCCGCCGCGGCGGGTCGGACCGCGGCGGCCGTCGGTGGATGCGGGCGGCCGTCAGGCGACGCGGGCGGTCGTCACGCGACGCGGCGGCGCAGCAGGGCGACGGTGACCGTGAGGAGCAGGGCGGCGCCGCCCGCGTAGAGGGCCGTGTCGATCCACTGGAACGTCCAGAAGTCACTGCTGGGGTAGACCTTGTGGTACCGGGCGACGAAGTCGTGCTCGGCCATGCACCGCCGGAGCTCCTCCCCCGAGGTCTGGCAGACGTTCCAGATGGAGTGCTCGCGCCCGTCGGGCGTCAGGTAGCCGAACTCCCCGGTCGACCAGGCGCTGCCGACGGGCCGCTTGGGCGTCATGCCCGGGGTGATCCGGGTCTCGGGGTCGATCCAGCTGCGGCGGAAGTAGGTCACGAACACCGTCACCGTGCCGATCGCCGCGAAGGCCGCGCCCATGGCGGGCAGCACCCGGCGCACCAGCAGCCCCGCGAGGGTGCCGACGGTGAGCGCGAAGAGGGCGCAGGCCACGGAGGCCGGGCCGGTGGCGTTGTAGATGGCGGCGTCGTGCCAGTACGGGCCGTCGAGGGTGTTGGCGATGGGTACCCACCACCAGGCGACGAGGGCCGCGACGACCGCCGAGGCGAGCAGGGCGAAGAGGGCCGCGAGGCCGAAACGGGCGGCGAACCAGCGGCGCGGGCCGACCCCTTGGGTGAGGGCGGGCTTGATCGTGCCGGTCTCCAGCTCCCGGCCGATGAGCGGGGCGCCCCAGAACACGCCGATGAGGGCGGGCAGCGCGATGCCGAGGGTGCCGAGCGCGCGGATCCCGGTGGCGTTGCCGTCCATGATCTGGAAGGTGGCGGGGCTCTCGCAGCCGCCGTTCCACCCCGGACAGGGCACCCATCCGGTGGCGTCGATCAGCGACATCATCTCGGAGCGCTGATAGGCCACCCAGGCCGCGCAGGCGACCAGCAGGGCGGCGCCGGCCAGGATCATCAGCCGCTGCTGGCGCCAGGCCAGCCAGAGGACGCCCTTCACGCGGCGGCCTCCTCGGTGGTCGGGGTGGTGGTCGCGGCGCCGCGGAGGTGAGCGAGCAACAGGGTTTCCAGGGAGGGGGTTTCGGCGATCCAGCGTTCGTCGGTCCCCGCGGGCAGCGGGGCGCCGGGCGCCGTACGGACGAGGGCGGTGACCTGACGGCCGCTGACGGCGCAGTGCACGACCGCACCGCGGTCGAAGGCACGGGGCAGCCCGTCCTTCTCCATCGGGTCGGCGCGCCCGGTGAGCCAGGTGTGCCCGTCGCAGAGCTCCTGGATGTCGCCGGACAGGCGGGGGACGCCGCCCGCGAGGAGCAGTACGCGGTCGCAGACCTCGTCCAGTTCGGCCAGGACGTGCGAGGACATCACGATGGTCGAGCCGCGTTCGGCGGCCTCGGCCATGAGCAGGGCCATCACCTCGTGACGGGCGAGCGGGTCGAGGTCGGCGAGCGGCTCGTCCAGCAGGAGCAGATCGGCGCGCTTGCCGAGGACCAGGGCCAGGGCGACCCTGGTGCGGTTGCCGCCGGAGAGGGCGCCGACGCGGGCGTTCAGGGGGATGTCCCCGGAGCGTACGAGGCGTTCGGCGACCGCCTGGTCCCAGTGGCCCGGGTTCAGCATGCGGCCCAGGCGCAGGGTGTCGGCGACGGTGAAGCGGGCGTGCAGCGGCTTCTCCTGCGCGAGGAACGCGGTGCGGCGGCGGGCCTCGGCGGTGCCGGGGGCGTGACCGAAGACGCGTATCTGCCCGCTGCCGGGGCGGATCAGCCCGGCGCCGAGCTGGAGCAGGGTGCTCTTGCCGGCCCCGTTGGGGCCGACGAGGGCGGTGATGTGCCCGGCGGGCAGCTCGATGTCGCACGCACGCAGGGCCGGCCGGCCTCCGTACGCCCGTCCGAGCCGCGTTGCCCGTAGTGCCGGCGCGTGGGTCGGATCGCTCACGCCGTGTCCTCTCTCGACGGTCCGGGCAGGGGCCCGGAGTTGTTGAAGCTGTCCTCCACGGCGGCCGTGACGAGCGCCGTGATGTCCTCCCGCTCCAGGCCCGCCTCGCGCGCCCGGACCATCCATGCGGCCAGGTCGGTCCGCAGCGGGGAGTCCGCCGCTGCCTCGGGGCGGGACAGGGACCGGCGCACGAAGGTGCCCGCGCCGGGGCGCGGCTCCACGAGCCCTTCGCGCTCCAGCTCCCGGTACGCCTTGAGGACGGTGTTGGGGTTGATCGCGGTGGCCGCGACCACTTCACGGGCTGTCGGCAGCCGGTCCCCCGGTTCCAGCACGCCCAGGCGCAGTGCCTGCTTGACCTGGGTCACGAGCTGCAGGTAGGTGGCGACGCCGCTGCGCCGGTCGACCCGGAACTCCATACCTCCACCTCATTCCACTAACACGTTAGTGGAATAGTGCAGAGTGATCGCGGGCGCGTCAAACCGGGTGCCGAGGGAGCGCGGGGGCGGAGTATGACCGAACGGTCACAGGTTCGATCAAGGGGAACGCGCAGGGTGCGCGCCACATCTAGGTGATCGGCGGGCCGGACGACGGCCGCGCCGATGGCGATGACGACGACGGCGAGAACCGGCCGGGCCGGGTGTGAGCAGCAAGGGTGGGGCGCTGGATGAAGGCGGAGACGGTGACGGAGCGGACGGACCCGGAGGGCGTACCGGGTGCCCTGCGGGCGGCTGAGGGGGACGGCGCCACGGCACCCGGCACCGTTCGGGAGACCCCGGACGAAACCCCGGCGGACCCCGACGAGACCGACGAGACCGACGAGACCGACGAGACCACCGAGGGCACCGAGGGCACCGAGGGCACCGAGGGCACCGAGGGCGACCCTGAGGAGGCCCGCACCGGCCTTGCCGCCGCCGACGCGGCCCCGACCGGGCGGGAACGGCCTGCCGCCACCCCCCGGAGCGACGGGGACGGCTCGTCGGTGGAGACCCCCGACCTGTCGGACCGGGACGGCGGCGACGACGCCACCGACGCCGGGAGCCCGGCACCCGCGAAGTCCGACGCGACCGCCGACCGGGAGCCCTCCGCCACCGGGAGGCCCGCGCCGTCCTGGGCCCGGACCGGCACGAAGGCGGAGCCGGAATGCGGCGACGGTTCGGCCTCCGACGACGCGGCGAACACCCCGCCGACCGCTGCCGAAGGCGACCACGAGGACCGCGAACCCGCAGCACCGGCCCCGGCCGAAGCGGCCCCCGCCTCGGACGACCCGGAAGACGAGCGGCCCGCCGGGCCCGCCCCGGCCGGACCCCGGAACGACACGACCGCCCCCGCCACCCCGCAGGGCGACGCCCCGGCCGGGGAAACGGACGCCGGAGCACCCGACGGCGTGAAGGGCGCGTCGGCCGCCACGGACCGGGACACCGGCCCGGAAACACCCGAGGCCGGGAAGGCAGCGCCAACGGACGGGACCCGGAAGCCGGACGCGGAGGCCACCGCCCCGAAGGACGGCGAGCCCGACGCGACCGCCAGGACCCGGAAGCCGGACGCGGAGACCGTCGCCTCCGGTGCTGCCGACGGCCCCCGGACGAAGGCCGACGCGACCGGTGGCCCGCCCGCCCGGCGGGCGGACGCGGACACGGACGCGGACACGGAGAGCGACGCCGAGCGGACCAGTCAGTTCGTCGCGCTCAAGGAGCTCGGGACCCCGGCCGGAACCAAGGCCCTGCCCAAGGTCGCACCCACGGCCGCGCCCAAGGCCCCCGAGGCGCCCCGCCCCCAGTCCCCCGCCGGGCCGGAGGTGACGCGGGAGGCGCCGCTGCCCCCGCTCGAACTGCTGGCCGAGCTGACCAACACCGCTCCCCTGCCGGAGACCCCCCGCCGCACCCTCACCCGCCGGGTCAAGGTGTGGACTCCGATCGTGCTGCTGCTCGGCGGCGTGGTCGTCGGCGCGCAGCTGCTGCGCCCGCTGCCCGCCCCCCGACTGGCCGGCGGCGAGTCCTCCCACACCCTGGAGGGGAACACCCCGATCCCGTGGCCCGCCAAGGGCCAGGGCGCCGTCCGCGTGCCCGGCTCCGGTGACATCGCCACCTTCGGCGAGCAGAAGCCGGTGCCGACGGCCAGTGTGGCGAAGGTGATGACGGCGTACGTGCTCCTCAAGGGCCACCCCCTGCGCAAGGACGATCCCGGCCCCGGCATCGAGGTGGACGCGACGGCCGTGGCCGAGGGCAACGCCGAGCACGAGTCCCGTATCAAGGGGCTCACGGCCGGGACGAAGTTCAGCCAGCTGGACATGCTCAAGATGCTGATGATCCCGTCGGGTAACAACATCGCCCGTCTTCTGGCCCGTTGGGACACCGGATCCACCACCCCGGACGCCTTCGTCGCGAAGATGAACGCTGCGGCGAAGGAGCTCGGGATGAATGACACCACGTACACGGACCCCAGCGGCCTGCAGGCAAGCACCGTGAGTACCGCGGCCGACCAGCTGAAGCTCGCCGACGCGGTGATGAAGGAGGAGGCGTTCCGCGCGGTGGTCGCCCTGCCGCAGGAGAACATCAAGGGTCTGACCGAGCCGCTCATCAACAACAACGGCAGCCTGCTCCTCACCCGCGGCCTGAGCATCAAGGGCATCAAGACCGGTTCGAGCACCCCCGCCGGCGGCACCCTGCTGTGGGCCGCCTACAAGACGGTCGGGGCAGAGACCCCGCTGGTCCTGGGCACGCTGATGGACCAGCACGCGAGCGGGCCGGACGTGGACGGCGCGGACAGCCTGGAGCTGGTCAAGGAGAACAGCAGCAAGATCATCGAGGCCGTCCGTGCGGCGCTCGCCGAGATCCCGGCCGTGCGCAAGGGGCAGTTGGTGGGCTACGTCGACGACGGGCTCGGCGGCCGCACCCCGCTGGTGGCCACGAAGGACCTTTCCGTGATCGGCGTACCGGGGCAGCGGCTGAAGCTCTCGCTCGGCGCGGGCGGCAAGTCCCTGCCGCACGAGGCGAAGGCGGGCACCGAGGTCGGCGTGCTGACGGTCGGCGACGGGGACGGCGCGAGGAGCGTCCCGGTGGCCGTGGGCAAGGACCTGGTGGAGCCGTCCTTCGGCACGCGGGTGACCCGGCTGTCCTGACGGCACGGCCCTCGTGGTTGCATGGCGGCATGGACGTCCGGCGCCGTGAACCCAGTGACCTCGGCGCGTGCGCGCGCGTGCTCGCCGAGGTCCACCGCACCGACGGCTATCCCGTGGACTGGCCGGAGCGGCCCGAGGGGTGGCTGTCGCCGTCGGCGCTCCTCGACGCCTGGGTGGCCGGGCACGAAGGGGTGACGGCCGGCCATGTCGCGCTGTCCCGCGCCGAGCCGGACGACGCCGCGCCCGCACTGCTGTGCCGACGGGACGGCGTGCCCGTCGAGGCCGTGGCCGTGGTCGGGCGGCTCTTCGTCGCCCCGACCGCACGGGGGCTGGGGGCCGGGGCCCTGCTGATGGCGCGGGCCGTGCGCGGGGCGCGGGCGCGCGGGCTGCGTCCCGTACTCGACGTACTGGCCGCCGATACGGCCGCCGCCGCCCTCTACGACCGCCTCGGCTGGAGCCCGCTGGGGAGCGTCGAGCAGCACTGGGGCCCCGGGCGCACGGTGACCGTGCGGTGCTACGCCGCCCCCGCGTGAGGCGCGCCCCTACGCGTTCGCGATGACCAGCAGGGTGCGGGCCGCCGCGCCGCCCTCCGGCAGTGAGCAGCGGTGCGGCACGTCGCCCCGGTGGTGGGCGCTGCGGCCCGCCCGCAGCAACAGGGGCTCCTCGCCCTCGACTTCGAGCAGGACCTCGCCCTCCAGTACGTAGAGGAAGTCCTCGCCGGGGTGTGCGAACCAGCCGCGCTCGCCCCGGCCGGGCTCGAAGTGGTGCTCGTAGGCCTCCATCAGGCCGCTGCGGCCGCCCGGGATGAGCACCCGCGCCACCTGTCCGGCGGCCTCGCTGACCCTGATCACCTGCGGGTCGCTCTCGTGGCTGACCACTCCGGCGCGCTCCGGGGGCCGCAGGAAGGTGCCGGGAGTGACGTCGAGGGCCTCGGCGATGCGGTAGATCGAACTCAGGCTGGGGGTGGCGAGTCCGCGTTCCAGTTGGCTGAGGAAGGGCTGGGAGAGGCCCGAGCGGGTGGCGAGCACGGCCATGGACACGCGGCGGGCGGTGCGGCACTCGCGGATCGCCCGGCCGACCTCCAGCGCTTCGGGTGTGGGTTCGGGTCGAGACACGCAGGTGAACGTATCCCATCGCCCGCGCGGGCCCGGGTGGACCCGGACGGTTTCACACCGCCGCAACACCCCGTTGATAAGCGTGGTCAATTATTGACCTCACTTATCAACCCACCGAGGAGTCGTCCCGTGCAAGCCTCCCCCTCCCCCGCCGGCCGGGCCCTCGGCCGGCTCGGCCCGGCCCTGGGCGCGGCCGGTGCCGTCCTCGCGCTCTGGTACCTGCTCGCCCGGTCCGGTGCGGTGGCCCCGGGGCTGCTGCCCTCCCCCGCCGAGACCGCTGCGGCCCTGGCGGCCAGTGCCCGCGAGGGGACCCTGGCCACCGACCTCGGCGCAAGTCTGGCCCGCGCGGGGCAGGGTTTCGCGCTGGGGGCGGTGATCGGGGGCGCCCTCGGCTTCGCGACGGGGTACCTGCCCCGGCTGTCGGCCGCCGTCACGCCGGTGGTCTCCTTCCTCCGCCCGATCCCGGCCGTCGCCCTGGTGCCGCTGGCGACCGCCTGGTTCGGCATCGGCGAGAACGCCAAGCGGCTGCTGATCGCCTACGCCGTCCTCCTCGCGGTCTGGCTCTACGTGCACGACGGGGTGTCGCGGGTCCCGGTGTCGCACCTGCGGGCCGCCCGGTCGCTGGGGGCGCCCCTGCACCGGCGGTTCACCGAGGTCCTGCTGCCCGCCGCCGCGCCCGCGCTGCTGGCCGCCCTGCGCTACGGCGCCTCCGTGGCCCTGCTGGCGCTGGTCGCCGCCGAACTGGGCGGCGCGGACAGCGGGTTGGCGTACCGGCTCCAGGTGGACGGCCAGTTCCTGCGGGTGGACCGGATGTTCGCGGGGCTGCTGGTCCTCGGATTGCTGGGCGTGGCCGCCGACCTGCTGCTGGCCGCCGTCGGGCGCCGCTGGGTGCACTGGAGCGCGTCATGAGCCTGGAGGTACGTCTGGAGGGGCTGTCGGTCGGGTACGGGGCGGCCCCGGTGTTGCGGCCGACGGACCTGGTGTTCCCCGCGGGGTCGTTCACGGCGCTGCTCGGGCCGAGCGGCTGCGGGAAGTCCACGGTGCTGAACACGGTCGCCGGTTTCGTGCGGCCCGCGACGGGACGGGTGACGGCCGGCGGCACCGAGGTGACGGGGCCGGGCCCGGACCGGGGCGTGGTCTTCCAGCACTACGCGCTCTTCCCCTGGCGCACGGCCCGCGGCAACGTCGAGTTCGCCCTCAAGCGGCTCGGACTGCCGCGTGCGCGCCGGCGCGAACTGGCCCTGGCCGCGCTCGCGGAGGTGGGGCTGGCGGACGGCGCCGAGAAGTACCCGGCGCAGCTGTCCGGCGGGATGCAGCAGCGGGTGGCCCTGGCGCGGGCGCTGGCCGCGCGGCCGGAGGTGCTGCTGATGGACGAGCCGTTCGGGGCCCTGGACGCGCTGACGCGGACGCGGATGCAGGCACTGCTGCGCGAGCTGTGGGAGCGCAGCGGCACCACCGTGCTGTTCGTGACGCACGACATCGACGAGGCGCTCGCCCTGGCCGGGCGGGTGGTCGTGCTCGGGGGCTCCCCGGGCCGGATCCTCGCGGACCACGCGGTCCCCGCGGGCCCCCCGGACCCGGCCCTGCGCGAGAGCGTCGCGGCCCACCTCACCGCCCCCTGACCCCCGATCCCCGATCCCCCGGAAGGAACCCATCATGTCCAGACCCCGCACGCTGGTCGGCGTACTGCTGGCCGCTCTGCTGCCCCTCCTCGCCACCGCCTGCGCCGAAGGCGGGGCCGGGGGCGGCGCCGCGCACGGCGGCGGACGGCGCGCCGTGACCCTGGCCGGCAGCGACCAGCTGGCGGCCGCCCCCGTGTACCTCGCGCAGGAGCGCTCGCTCTGGGCCGCCGAGGGCCTCGACGCCACCGTGACCACCCTGCCCACGGGCCGCGACGCGCTGAACGCCGTCCTCGGCGGCCAGGCGCGGTTCGGCGTCGTGGGCGACCTGCCCGCGGTCACGGCCGCGCTCGGCGGGCGCGACGTACGGATCGTGGCCGACCTGTCCCGCTTCTCGGACTGGCGCCTGCTCACCCGCACCGACCGCGCCGTCTCCGGTTTCGGCGCGCTCAAGGGGCTCAAGGTCGGTGTCCCGCAGGGCACGAACGTCGAGTACGCCCTGTCCCGGATGCTCGCCTCCGCCGCGCTGACGGCGGCGGACGTGACGGTGGTCAACCTGGCCCCGAACCAGGTGGCCCCCGCCCTCGCCCGCGGTGACGTCGACGCCGGCGTCACCTTCCCCAGCTTCTACGACGCCGCCCGCACCGCCCTCGGCAGCCGTTACGCCGAGCTCCCCTTCACCGGCTACACCGCCCACACCCTCCTCGTCGCGGGCCCCTCGGCGGGCGACGAGGAGACCACCGCCGTCCTGCGAACGGTGCTCGGCGCGCAGCGCGCCGCCGCCGCCGATCCGGCCGCGGCGCGGGCGGCCGTGGTGGCCCAGTCCAAGGGCGCGCTCCAGTCCGGGTACGTGGAGGTCTTCCAGCCCCGCTACGCGTACGGGGCGAACCTGACGCCCGAGCTGCTCACCGACCTGTCGGACGAGGCGGCCTGGGCCAAGGCGGCCCAGTCCCTGCCGGGCGCCGCCGACCGGTCCGCCCTGTCGGCCCGGCTGCGGCCCGGCCCGCTGCGGGCGGCCGATCCGGCCGCCGTCACGGTCACCACCCCCTGAACCACCCCCTGAACCGGCCCCGTACGGCCCACCCCACCCCACCCCACCCCGGAAGGACCTCCATGAGCGTCGACCAGAACACCCTGCGCCGCCGCGGCACCGGCCTGCGCGCCCACGATCCGCAGCGGAGCTTCGGCGGCTACACCCTCTACACCCCGATCACCGGCGACGGCCGGATCCACCTCGTCGACATCGACGGCCGGACGGCCCACACCTGGAACTCCCCGCACCCGCCCGGCCGTCAGGCGCAGCTGCTCCCGGGAGGCACCCTCTTCTACGCGGCCAAGGACACCACCGGCCCGAGCCTCTTCCCCATCTGGGACGTCTACCACGGCGGCATCTTCCAGGAACTCGCCCCGGACTCCACCGTGCTGCGCGAGGTCCGCCACCCCTTCCACCACCACGACGCCTCCGTCCTGCGCAACGGCAACCTGCTGATCACCGTCGTGGAGCCGCTGTCACCGGCGGACGCGGCCCGGATCCGCGGCGGCATCCCCGGCTCGGAGGCGCCGGGCGGGGTGATCTACGGGGACGTGGTGTACGAGCTGACCTGGGAGGGCGAGACGGTCTGGCGCTGGGCGGCGATCGAGCACCTCGACCCGGAGGAGGTCCCGCTGAACCCGCACTTCGCCCGCGAGCACTGGCCGATGGCCAACACCGTCAACGAACTCGCCGACGGCGGGATCGTGGTGGGCTTCCGCAGCGCGTCGACGACGGTGGCCGTGGACCGCGCCGACGGGTCCGTGCGCTGGCGGATCGGCCCCGACGTCCTCGCCCAGCAGCACCACCCGCACGAGCTGCCGGGCGGCACCATCCTGGTGTTCGACAACGGGACCTACCGCGACACGACGTCCGTGCCGTACTCGCGGGTGCTGGAGCTCGACCCGACGACGGGCGAGCGGGTGTGGTCGTACGAGGACAATCCGCCGCAGAACTTCTACAGCCCCTACATGTCCAGCGCCCAGCGCCTGCCCAACGGCAACACCTTCATCGCCGAGGGCTCCTTCGGGCGGCTCTTCGAGGTGACCCCCGAGGGGGACGTGGTCTGGGAGTTCGTCGTCCCCGAGTTCGGTTCGTTCGACCGCGGCACGGGCCTGGAGTCCTCGCGCGGCGCGCAGAACTCCGTCTTCCGCGCCTACCGGTACGGGGCGGACCAGGTCCCCTGGCTCTGACGCACGGCGAGGCCCGGCCCACCCCGTACGACCGGGGCGGGCCGGGCCCGTACCACCCGCAGCGTCAGTTGTTGGAGCCGACGGTGTTGTCCCTGCCCGCGTTGAAGATGTCGTCGGCGGCGAACTGGAACCAGTTGCCGAAGACGAGGTTGTACTGGCTGCCTTCCGGGACGGTCACGGTCACGTCGGCGCTCGCGGCGCCGGCACCACCGAGCACGATGGCGGCGGTGGCGAGGACGGCGAATGCGGAACGGACAGATCGCATGGATGCACCTTTCGGGAGGAAGCGGAACAGTCCCCGAAGGTAGGGCGGAGGGCTCCTCCTGTCCCGGCGGCGTTCCGCGTCGCGCCGAGTCCAATCCGAATGGCCGACACACCCGACCCCGCCGGCCCACCGAACGCCGCGATTCCGACAGCCTTTTTCGGACACGCTCAGGGAGGAACCCTCGCGGGGGTGGCCGGAAGCCGACGCACTGAGATGAACAGCGCCCTACGCGCTGGTAACTTGCGGGAGTTGATCAAGGCTGGGGCCCGGTTCTCGGTGCCGCCCGGCCGGAGCCACCCCCATCCAAGGAACCACATTGGCACGCACCGTCCGCACGACGGCCCTGACGCTCGCGCTCTCGCTCTCCTCCTTCGCCCTGCTGTCCGCCGCCCCGGCGTACGCCGACTCCCCCACCCCGCACCTGGACGCGGTGGAGCAGACCCTGCGCCAGGTCTCCCCCGGACTGGAGGGCTCCGTCTGGGAGCGCACCGCCGGAAACCGCCTCGGCGCCTCCGCCCCCGGCGGTTCCGACTGGCTGCTGCAGAGTCCCGGCTGCTGGGGCGACGCGTCCTGCACCGACCGCCCCGGCGCCCGCCGGCTGCTGGACAAGACGCGCGAGGACATCGCGCAGGCCCGGCAGAGCGTGGACATATCCACCCTGGCCCCCTTCCCCAACGGCGGGTTCCAGGACGCGATCGTGGCCGGCCTGAAGGAAGCGGTACAGAAGGGCAACCGCCTCCAGGTGCGCATCCTGGTCGGCGCCGCGCCGATCTACCACGCCAATGTGATCCCGTCCTCGTACCGCGACGAGTTGGTGGCCAAGCTGGGGCCCGCGGCGGCGAACATCACGCTCAACGTGGCGTCGATGACGACCTCGAAGACCGCGTTCTCCTGGAACCACTCCAAGATCGTCGTGGTGGACGGCGGTACGGTGATCACCGGCGGGATCAACGGCTGGAAGGACGACTACCTCGACACCGCCCACCCGGTGAACGACGTCGACCTCGCCCTGTCCGGTCCGGCGGCGGGCTCGGCCGGCCGCTACCTCGACACCCTGTGGGACTGGACCTGCCGCAACAAGAGCAGCTGGGCCACCGTCTGGTTCGCGTCCTCCGACAACGCGGGCTGCATGACCACCCTGCCCCGCCCCGCGGCCCCGGCCGGCGGCGGCGACGTCCCGGCCCTGGCGGTCGGCGGCCTCGGCGTCGGCATCCGCCAGAGCGACCCGACCTCGGCGTTCAAGCCCGTCCTGCCGACGGCCACCGACACCAAGTGCGTCATCGGGGTGCACGACAACACCAACGCCGACCGGGACTACGACACGGTCAACCCGGAGGAGAGCGCGCTGCGGGCGCTGGTCGCGAGCGCGACCGGGCACATCGAGATCTCCCAGCAGGACCTGAACGCGACCTGCCCGCCGCTGCCCCGCTACGACATCCGGCTCTACGACACCCTCGCCGCGAAGCTCGCGGCCGGGGTGAAGGTGCGCATCGTCGTCAGCGACCCGGCGAACCGGGGCGCGGTCGGCAGTGGCGGCTACTCCCAGATCAAGTCGCTGTCCGAGGTGAGCGACGTCCTGCGGGGCCGCCTCCAGGCCCTGACCGGCGACGCGGGCCGGGCGAAGGCCGCGATGTGCGACGGTCTGCAGCTGGCGACGTTCCGCGCCTCGGACAAGGCGACGTGGGCGGACGGCAAGCCGTACGCCCAGCACCACAAGCTGGTCTCGGTGGACGACTCGGCCTTCTACATCGGCTCGAAGAACCTGTACCCGTCCTGGCTCCAGGACTTCGGCTACGTCGTCGAGAGCCCGGCCGCCGCGCGGCAGCTGGCGGACGGCCTGCTCGCCCCGCAGTGGAAGTACTCGCAGGCGACCGCCACGTACGACTACGCGCGCGGTATCTGCCAGGGCTGACGCCGGGCGGAGGGGCGCCCCGGGGTCAGCGCTTGCGCTGGGCCGGGGTGCCCACGAGGAGCGCCTCGGAAACGAGGCGGACGCCCCGGGAGAGGCGGCCGAGCTGTTCGAGCTCGATGGCGTACATCCTGATCGTGTTCTCGATCGCGGACTCGGGGAGGCCCATCATCGGCAGCTCGGCCCGGCTGGTGTGCAGGGCCACCCGCACCGCGCGCATCTCGTGCTGGAGCTGGAGCTGGACGTGACGGGCGAGCAGGGCGTGGTGGCGGGTCAGCGTCAGGTAGCTGCCGTAGCGGGCCGGGAGCAGGTCCCGCAGCCAGCGGGTGGCGCTGCGCTCCCAGTCGTGCGAGCCGGGGGACTTCACCTGGAGGGGCCAGTCCGGGCTGCGCGTGAGGGTGGCCGTCTGGGACATTCTCGTCACTTCCGAGTGGTGGTCGAAGCACTGATCGAGACACTGCGTAGGGGGGCGGCCTCGGCCCAGGGGTTGACCGAGGCCGCCAGGGGGGCGCTCCGCCGGATCCGAAAGCCCTGACCCGTCACCCGGTCGCGCCGTGAGGAGGAGCGGCGTACTGGGTGGCTGTTCGAAGAGGACGTGGGGACGCCCTCCCTGGCATCTGGTGGATCCGGAACGCCGCCGTCAGTAAACATATATACCGTCGAGTACGCAAGGGTATGAAAAATTTCATACATGGCCGGGCGCTGAATATCCGCCTTCCGGGAGGGGTCCCCCGAGGCCTCCGCAGAGCCTGCTAGAGGAAGAATCCGTGCTGGTCAGCGACCTGCTCGTACTGTTCCAGCCGCGCCTGGGTCCGCTCGGGATCGGCGTCGGCCATCGCCTGGAGCAGGGCGGCGGAGAGCATGCCGGGAGCCGCGTACGAGTCGAAGACCAACCGGGATCCGGTGCCGGCCGTCAGCACCACGTCCGCCTCCTCCACCAGCGGACCGAGGGTGGGGTCGGTGATCAGCACCACCCGCAGGCCGGTGCTGCGGGCCGCCCGCAGGGCCGCCAGGGTCTCGTTGGCGTGCCGGGGCATGGCGAAGGCGATCACCCAGCTGCCGCCGGCCGCCCGGGACTGGAGCAGGGCGTCGTACGCCACGCTGCCGCCCCGGGTCACCACGCGGACGTCGGGGTGGATGCGGCGGGCGGCGTAGGCGAAGTACTCGGCGAGGGACACCGAGATCCGCAGGCCCAGGACCGTCAGCGGAACCGACTGGGCCAGGTCCCGGCCGATCTCCAGCACCCGGTTGGTGTCGGCGAGCAGCCTGCGCACGCTCTCCAGGTTCTCGATCTCGGCGTCGACGGCGGCCTGGAGCTCGTTGTGACGGATCTGCTCGCGGCTGTCGGGGGTGCCGGCGACCGCGCTCAGCGCCATCGGCTGGAGCACGTCACGCAGCGCGGGATAGCCGCTGAAGCCGAGCGAGGCGGCGAAACGGGTCACGGAGGGCTGGCTGACGCCGACGCGTTCGGCGAGCTCGGTGATGGAGAGGAACGCGGCCTCGGTGAGGTGGTCGATCAGGTACTGGGCGATCCGCCGCTGACCCGGGGACAGCCGGTGGCCGTCGAAGAGCGCGAGCAGTCGGTCGGCCGGCGGCTTCTCCCGCTCCTGCGGGACCGTGCCCGGCGTGATCGCGGCCGCCTGTGCGCGCGCCTGCTGCCCCGATGACACCGGAGGGCCTCCTTCTCACGTCACTCTTCTTCCAACATAGCCCACGCTCCGTGGCCGGTTGATCATTGTGCCGTGCGGGGCCGTTCCGTCCGCGGACGGAACGGCCCCTGTCCCTCCGGTCCCGTCAGGCCTCGGACCGGGGTCGTCCGGGCCGGCCCGAGCCCCGGGTCAGGGAGTACCCGTAGATGCCCGCGAGGGCGCCGAGGATCCCTCCCGCGGCGGTCCACAGCCAGCGGTCCGACCACCAGCCGCCGGACCAGCCGTCCTCGGGCGCGCGCGCCGCGCGCTGCTGCTCGGAGGCGCCCGTGATGCCCGGGACCAGGGGTTCGGCCAGGGCCGCGTCCACCGCCGTGGCTCCGCCCATCTCCTTGGTCTCGGCCTCGACCTGGGCCCGCACGGGCAGGCCCAGGTCCTCCTCGGGGAGCCCGGCCACCGTCAGGCGGACGTAGTAGCTGCCCGGCAGGGGGTCGTTGGACCAGGCCTCGGCCCCGGAGCGGACCGTGCGCAGCACGCAGTCGAGCTCCACGGTGGCGGCTTCCCGGGCCGCCGCGGCGGTCTGGGTCCCGTAGGTGCAGGCCTGGCGGCGGCGCAACCCGTCGTAGACGTCGAGGCGCCAGGTGGAGGCGCCGTGCCGGGCGGCGGACTCCGGGAGGGTCACCGAGGCCCGTACGGTGGCCCGTTGGCCCGCGTCCACGGGCAGGACCCAGTACAGGTAGTCACCGGTGGAGCCGGCGGCGGTGGCCTTCTGGCCCGGACGGAACGGGGTCGCCGTGCGGAAGCCGGTGCCGGCCTCGGTGGGACCCTCGCCCTTCTGACCCGCGCTGGGCGTGGGGCTCGGGGCGGCGGTGGCGGCGGACGCCGGGGCGAGGAGGGCGGCCCCCGCCAGCAGGGCGGCCGTCAGGGTGCGTACGGTACGCATCAGTTGGTCCTCCAGACGGAGATGCGCCAGCGCGAGATCCAGCCCCAGACCAGCCCCGCGAGCAGACCGGTGAGCACCAGCAGGCCCAGCAGCCACCAGCCCCGGCCGAGGCCGAAGGAGGCCACGTCGGAGGGCTCGTCCGGGCCGTCGACCAGGTCGATGGTCAGCTCGACGGGCATGCCGGGCGCGGTCTTGACGGCCGGGCCGGCGGAGAAGGAGTTGCTGACCTGGAGGCAGACGGTCTCGGGGGTCTCGGAGGCGTCCCCGTCCAGGGGGGCCTTCGGGTAGCGCAGGCCGGTCGAGACGACGTCGGTGCGGCCGTCGCCGGCCTCGGAGCCGCGGACGATCTCCCGCCCGTGGACGGTGGACGCGCGCAGCAGGACGCCGTAGTCGTTGTTGACGGCGCGGTCGGCACCGATGCTGACGGAGGCGCGCAGTTCCTGTCCGGGGCGGACGTCGACGCGGTACCAGCGGTGCTCGCCGAAGGTCTCGCGGTCGCTGTAGAGGCCGGCCTTCAGCTGCGGGGCGCCTTCGCACTGCTTGGCGCCCTCGGTGGCCACCGGGGTGACCACGGGGTCGGCGGCCCGGTCGACCAGCTGTCTGACCCTGCCGGAGAGTTCGGCGGTGTGCGCCACCGAGGTGTACGTCCCCCCGGTGGCCTCCGCGATGCAGGTGAGCTGGGCGCGGGTCTTGGCGTCGGGGACGAGGCCGAGGGTGTCGACGACGAGGTGGATGCCCTTGGCCGCGATGTCGCGGGCCACTTCGCACGGGTCGAGCGGGGCGCAGGTGTCCTCGCCGTCGGTGATGAGCACGATGCGGCGGGTGGCGTTGCCCCCGTCGAGGTCCTGGGCGGCGGCTTGCAGGGCGGGGCCGATCGGCGTCCAGCCGGTGGGGGCGAGGGTGGCGACGGCGGTCTTCGCCTCGGTGCGGTTGACCGTGCCGACGGGGTAGAGCTGCTTGGTGTCCTTGCAGCCCAGCGCCCGGTCGTCGCCGGGGTAGGTGGCCCCCAGGGTCCTTATGCCGAGCCGGACTTCGTCGGGCACCGCGTCCAGGACCTCGTTGAAGGCCTGCTTGGCGGCGGCCATCCGGGACTGGCCGTCGATGTCGTTCGCGCGCATCGATCCGCTGACGTCGAGCACCAGCTCGACCTTGGGGGGCTCTTTCGCGGGTCCGTCGGCGGCGACGGCGTTCGTGGGCATGAGCCCCGCGGTCAAGGCGACGAACAGGCCGCAGGCCCCGGCCGCCAGCCGTTTTCTTGTGATCATCGCCGGATCGTATTGAGGATCCGACGGCAAACCAAAACGTCGGCCAGCGGGCGGCGTTCACCCGTGGGGCGGCCCGGTACGGCGGCCGGACCACCCCCGGCCGCCGGTGCGGGGCGCGGGCTACCAGCGCACCGGAAGGCTGCTCACCCCGCGCATCAGACTGCCGGGCAGCCACTGCGGGGGCCCGCCGGCCGGGTCCTCGGCCAGGTCGGGGAAGCGCTCCAGCAGGGCGCGCACCGCGATCCGGCCCTCCATGCGGGCCAGCGGGGCGCCGATGCAGAAGTGCAGCCCGTGTCCGAAGGCGAGGTGGCCCTGCGGGGCCCGGTGGATGTCGAAGACGTCCGGGGCGGCGAAGCGGCCGGGGTCGCGGTCTGCCCCGGCCAGCGAGACCAGCACGACGGCCCCGGCGGGGATGACCACACCGCCGAGTTCCACGTCGGTGGCGGCGTAGCGGTAGGTGGCGTTCTGGACGGGGCCGTCGTAGCGGAGCATCTCCTCCACCGCCGCGTCGAGCAGCTTGTCGGGGTCGGCGCGGAGCTCGGCCAGCTGGGCCGGGTGGGCCAGCAGGGCGCGGACGCCGTTGGAGATGAGGTTGACGGTGGTCTCGTGGCCGGCGACCAGCAGCAGGAAGGCCATCCCGATCAGCTCGTCGGGCGAGAGGGAGTCGCCGTCCTCGTCGCGGGTCCGGATCAGGGCGCTGAGCAGGTCGTCGCCCGGGTGGTCGGCCTTCCGCGCGACGAGCTCCGCGAGGTAGTCGCTCAGGTGCCGGTGGGCCTCGTTGCCGACGGTGCCCGGCAGCGGGGTGACGACCTCGTTCGACCAGTAGCGGAAGCGGTCGCGGTCGAGGTCCGGGACGCCCAGGAGCTCGCAGATCACCGTCATCGGCAGCGGGAAGGCCAGCGCCCCGACCAGGTCGGCGGCGCGCTCGGGGCGGGCGGCCATGGCGTCGAGGAGCTCGCCGGTGGTGCGCTCGACGAGCGGGCGCATCGCCCGAACCCGGCGGCCGGTGAACTCGCGGGCCACCAGGCGGCGCAGCCGGGTGTGGTGGGGTGGATCGGACTCCAGCATGTTGGAGTTGGCCGGGGTGGGTTCCATGCCGGGGAAGGTCCCGGCGTTGCGCCAGTCCTTCAGCAGGGACGGGTGGCTCAGGGCCTGGCGGGCCTCCTCGTACCCGACGACGATCCAGCACGGGGCGTCGTCGGGTGAGCCGCCGCCGAGCCGGTGCACCGGTCCGGCCGCGCGCAGCGCCGCGTAGAAGGAGTAGGGGTCGGCGGCGAAGTCCTCGGCGCCTGAGCTGATGTCGATCGCGGGCATCCGCTCACGGTACGACGGCCGACGGCCCGTGGAGACGGGCGGATCCGGCCACTTGTGGCGCGTGTGGCCGGTCCGCCGCGGCTCAGCCGTCCAGTCCCTCGGGCAGCAGGCCGGTGTGGAGCACGCCGAGGTGCTGGGTGGCGCGGGTGAGTGCCACGTAGAGGTCACTGGGCGGGAACTCGGCCGGTTCGGCCACGATCACCGTGTCGAACTCCAGCCCCTTGGCCTGGCGCGGGTCGAGCAGCACGACGGGCCGCGTGAGGTCGGGCTCCTCCCCCGCCCGTACGCCGGGCAGGGCCGCGGCCAGCGCGGGGTGCAGGGGGCGGGGTGCGATCACCGCGAGGCGGCCCTCGGCCGGGGCGTCGGTGCGGACGGCCTCGGCGACGGCCCCCGGCAGGTCCCCGGTCTCGCGCACCCAGGGGCGCACGCCGGTGGAGCGCACCGAGCTCGGCGGTTCGAAGCCGGGGTGGTGGGCGCGCAGGACGGCGGCGGCGACCTCCATGATCTCGGCGGGCGTACGGTAGTTGACGGCGAGCCGGACGCGTTCCCAGCGCTCGCCCACGTACGGGTCCAGGATCTGGCTCCAGGAGCCGCAGCCCGCCTCGTCGCCGGTCTGGGCCGGGTCTCCGACGAGGGTCATGGAGCGGGTGGGACAGCGGCGCATGAGCAGGCGCCAGGCCATCTCGGACAGCTCCTGCGCCTCGTCGACGATGACGTGTCCGAAGGCCCAGGTGCGGTCGGCGGCGGCGCGTTCGGCCGTGGTGCGGCGGTCGGCCTCCTCGTGGCGTTCGGCCATCCGTTCCGCGTCGATGATGTCGTGGGCGGCGAGGTATTCGTTCTCCATGTCCTCGAACTCGTAGGACTCGGAGCCCTGGGAGAGGTCCAGGACGCCCTGGGCGTAGTCGATGCGCTCCAGCCGGGCCCGCTCGGCGGCGGCGCGTTCGGCGCTGTCGTCGGTCCCGAGCAGTTCCGCGGCCTCGTCGAGGAGCGGGACGTCGGCCGGGGTCCACTCCCCCGCGGGCCGGCGGATCAGGTCGGCGTCCGCCTCGGCGAGGTGGGAGGGTTCGGCGAGGAACTCGGTGACCAGCTCCTGCGGGGTGAGGGGCGGCCAGAGGCTGTCGATGGCGGCGTGCACGTCGGCGCTGGTGGCGATCTCCTTGCCGAGCTGGGCGGCGTCGTCGGGGCCGAGCAGGTTGGGGCCTCCGTAGGGGTCGGCGCCGAGCCGGTCGACGAGCTGTGCGGTGAGGGCGTCGATGACGGCGAACGCGAAGTAGGGGCGGGCCAGGTTGTGCGGCAGGGCGGTGGCGCGGGCCCGGTCGCGCGCGGCGTGGGCCATGGTCCGGTCGAGCAGGAGCGTCCCGTAGTCCTCGTGGTCGATCTCCAGGGCCGGCTCCGGAACCGTGTCGCTGTCCTCGCCGCTGCCCGCGGGCACTCCCTCGGGGAGGGTCTGGCGGTCGGCGACGACCCGGGCGAGGACCTCGGCCATGGCGGCGCGGCCCTTGACCTCGGCGGCTCCGGGACGGTCGGTGCCGGTGGCGCGCACGCCCGGGAAGAGGTCGCCCGGGGAGGACAGGAGCACCCCGGTCTCGCCGAGGGAGGGCAGCACCTCGCCGATGTAGCCGAGGAAGGCGGGGTTCGGGCCGACGATCAGGACGCCGCGCCGGGCGAGGAGCTCGCGGTGCGCGTACAGGAGGAAGGCGGCGCGGTGCAGGGCGACGGCGGTCTTTCCGGTGCCGGGGCCGCCCTCGACGACCAGGACGCCGCGGTGGGAGGAGCGGATGATCCCGTCCTGTTCGGCCTGGATGGTCTGCACGATGTCGTGCATGCGGCCGGTGCGGGCGGCGTCGAGGGCGGCGAGCAGCACGGCGTCCGCGTCGGCGCCCTCGTAACCGGTGCGTTCGGTGTCGGCGAGGTCGAGGATCTCGTCGTGCAGGGCGGTCACCTCCCGCTCCCGGGTGGTGATGTGCCGGCGGCGGCGCAGCCCCATCGGGACGTACCCGGTGGCGAGGTAGAAGGGGCGGGCCGTCTCGGCGCGCCAGTCGAGTACGAGGGGCGTGCGTTCGGCGTCGTCCTGCCTGATTCCGATCCGGCCGATGTGGTGGTCGCGGCCGTCCGAGAATTCCAGCCGGCCGAAACAGAGACCGTGTTCGGCGGCGTTCAGCGCGGCGACGAGACCGGACTGTTCGGCGACGGCCACGTCGCGCTCCAGCCGTTCCTGAAATCCGTTGCCGCCCTGGCGCAGCGCCGCCCGGACGGCGCGATCGGCCCGGTCACGCAGTTCTTCGAGGCGCGCGTACAGCTCGGTGATGAATCGCTGCTCACTCTGCAAGGCGATGTTTGACAATTCCACTCCCGGCGCGATACGATGCCTCTATACGGCTCAACTACGCCCTGAAATAGTAGGGCGTGAACCGTTAAATATACGCGCATGCATGCCCCGGACGCCAATTCGTCCGGGGCATTTCCTGCATTCCGGGGCAGGAGCGGCTCGCCCGCTGGTCGGCGAACCGCGCGCTCCTCGACGTCCCCGGCACCGAGCGACGGCCGCTGCCCGTGCTGTACCGGGCCGCGCAGGAGGGGCTCACCAACGCCTGCGTGGGAGGAGCCCCGGATGGACACGCCGCCGGAGACGCCGCAGGGGCGGCCCGTGCGGGTCCTGGTCGTCGACGACCAGGACCCGGTGCGCGAGGGCATCACCGCGCTGCTGGGCGTCGAGGTGGTGGGCAGTGCCCGCGACGGGGCCGAAGCCGTGGAGTCGGCGGTGCTGTGCCGGCCCGACGTGGTGCTGATGGACGTACGGATGCCCGGCACGGACGGGGTGGCGGCGACGGCGCTGCTGCGCCGGCGGCTGCCGGGGTGCCGGGGTGCCGGGTCGTGATGCTGACGACCTTCGACGACGAGTACGTCGGCCGGGCCCTGCGCGCGGGGGCGGTCGGCTACCTGCTGAAGAACCTGCCGGCCGCCGAACCGGCCCGCGCCGTACGCCTCGCGCACGCGGGCGTCGCCCAGTTCGACCAGACGGTCGTCGCAGCGCCGGCCGCCGGGCTTCCCGCCCCGGACCTGCTCACCCCCGGGAGACCGAAGTGCTGCGGCCGATCTCCGCCGGCTCGACGAACAAGGAGATCGCCGCGCGCCTCCACCTCGGCGAGGGCACCGTCAAGAACCACATCTCCCGCCTCCTGGGCCGGCTGGGACTGCGCGACCGCACCCGGGCCGCCCCGTACACCCGGGACAACGGGCTGCTCCGAGCAGGCGGAACACGCCCGCGACGGCCGTGATCACGGGGAAACGCACCCGTGCGGTATGAGGCGATTCATCCCGTTTCTTCTAGCATGGGCCCTCCCGACCCGGCGGTTGCCCACCGAGGAGACGCATGCCCCGAGCAGCACACCGGTCCGCCGTACGATCCGCCGTACTGTGCGCGGGCGTCCTCGTCTCCGCGCTGGCCGTGGCGGCCTCGGCAGCCGTCCCCGCAGCGGCCGTCGCCGACGTGCCGCACCGGCCCCCGGCGCACGACGGCGGCCTCGGGGACGCGCACCCCGACGGGGCGGCCCCGGCCGCGGCCGATCCCGCCGAAGCGGCCCTGATCGGCGAGGAGCACGCACGGGCCCACGCGGGCCGGCGCCGGGCCGCCCGGGACGCCGGGGGCTATCCGCAGGCCACCCGCAGCGCGAGCCTGGCCGCGCTGACGGACTCCCAGGCCCGCGCCAACGCGGCATTCCCCGCAGCCCGGTTCGGCCGGTTCGCCGAGTTCTTCCCCTCCCCCGACTTCGGGGTCCACCTCGCCCAGCTCCCCACCGGCAAGGTACTGCTGTTCTCCTTCGAACGCGTCGAGACCGACCCCACCAAGGAGACGGGCCCCACCGACCGGATCGGACGGACCAACGCCGGCCGCGCCTTCCTCTGGGACCCGGCCCGCGGGACGGGCGCAAGGGCCTTCAAGGAGGTCCGGCCGCCGACCGTGCTGATCCCGGACGGCACCCACTGGCCGCGCCCGGCTCCGTTCTTCTGCGCCGGACACGCCTTCCTGCCCAACGGGATGGTCGCCGTGTTCGGCGGCAACAACGGCGGCAAGGGGGGCAGCGGCGCCCGGCTCTCCTTCGTGTTCGACCCCTGGACCGAGACCTGGTACCGCAACCGGGACATGTCGGTGGGCCGCTGGTACCCCTCGGTGGTCACCGGCGCGGACGGCCGCCAGATCATCATGTCGGGCCAGTCCGAGCGCGGTACGGGCACCCCCACCCCGGTGGTGGAGCGGTTCCCGGCGAAGCGGCTGCCCGTCCCCTGGCGCACGTACGACATCCCCCTCGACATCGCCTCGGAGCGCTTCGGCGCGGACGCGCCCTTCCGCAACGACTACCCGCACCTCTTCTCCCTGCGCGACGGCATGATCTACGGCCTGGGCCGCGACGCCGACCAGCAATGGCTGTTCGACCCCGTCAAGGAGACCCGCCGCGACCTCCCCCGGCGCCCGGCCGACTTCCGCGGGTACGGATCCGCCGTACCGCTCCCGGCCGGCCTGCGCGGCCCCGACTCGGTCCTGGTCCTCGGCGGCGACCCGCTCGACCCGAACACGTACCGGCTGTCGGGTGCGGGGTGGACCACCGAGGAGCCCCGGGCCTTCGGCCGCACCCAGGACGACACCCTGATCCTGCCCGACGCCACCCTGCTCACCGTCAACGGCGCCCTCAGCACCCGGGACTACGGCTACGGCCCCTTCAACCCGAAGGCCGACCTCAAGTACCGGCAGACCGAACTGCGCGGCGCGGACGGCCGCTGGCGGCTGGGCCCCGCCCAGCGGCTGCCGCGCGGGTACCACTCCAACGCCCTGGTCATGCCGGACGGCCGGGTCATGGTGACCGGTGACGAGCTCCAGCAGATCGCCAACGACCCCGACATCCGCGACACGATGGACGGCAGCATCGAGCTCTACGAGCCCGCGTACCTGCACCGGGGCCCCCGGCCCGCCCTGGACCGGGCTCCGGGGGGCGAACTCCCCCACGACGCCGCCTTCGAGGTGCGCAGCTCCACCGCGTCCGCCGTGCGACGGGCCGTCCTGCTGGCGCCGACCACGGTCACCCACGCGGTGAACACCAGCCAGCGCCACCTGGAACTGCCCGTCACCGGGGTGCGCGGCGACACGATCACCCTGCGCACGCCGGCCACCCCGGCCGACGCGCCGCCCGGGTACTACATGCTCTTCCTCCTGGACGGCCGGGGGGTCCCCAGTACGGCGAAGTGGCTGAAGCTCGGGGTCCGTTAGCGGACCGGCCGCCGCTCAGGTCTGCGCGGGCGGTTCCAGGCGGGAGAGCCAGGCGGTCAGGAGCACCTCCAGGTCGGCGGCCTCGGCGGGGGTCAGTGCGTCGAGGAGAACGTGCTCGTTGCCGATGTGGTCGGTGAAGGCGCGGTCGATCACCTCGCGGCCCGCCGGGGTGAGGGCGACCACGCGGCCGCGGCCGTCGGCGGCCGACCGGCGGCGGGTGACCAGCCCGTCCCGTTCGAGCCGGTCGATCCGCTTGGTCATGGCCCCCGTGGTGACCATCGTGTGGGCGGCCAGCTCGCCGGGCGCCCGCTCGAAGGGTTCACCCGCCCGGCGCAGCGCGGCGAGGACGTCGAACTCGCCCTCGCCCAGGCCGTGGCGCCGGTAGACGGGGGTGAGGCGTTCGGTCAGCAGCAGGCCGAGGCGGTGCAGCCGGCCGATCACCGCCTGGGGGCCCACGTCCAGGTCGGGGCGCTCACGGGCCCACTCCGCCTGGATGCGGGCGACGTGGTCCGGTGCACCGCTCTTGATGTCTTCCATGGAAGGTATTGTAGCTTCCATGGAAGCTGATCTGCGGTGGTCCCTGGTCACGGCGATAGCCCCGGTGGCCTGGGGCGCCAACTACTACGTCACCCGCGCGTTCCTCCCCGACGGCCACCCCCTCTACGGATCGGCGATCCGCGCGCTGCCCGCCGGGCTGCTGCTCCTGGCCGTCAGCCGCGAGCTGCCGCGCGGCTCCTGGTGGTGGAAGTCGCTCCTGCTGGGCGTGCTCAACATGGGCGGGTTCTTCGCCCTCGTGTACGTGGCCGCGCAGCGGCTGCCGAGCAGCGTGGCCGCGACGGTGATGGCGACCGGACCGCTGACCATGATGCTGGTCGCCTGGCCCCTGGTGGGCGAGCGGCCGGGGTCCCGGCACCTGGCCGGGGCGGGGCTGGGGGCGGGCGGGGTGGCGCTGATGCTGTTCACGGGCAGCGTGCCCGCCGACGCGCTCGGGGTCGTGGCCGCCGCCGTCGCCATGGCGATGTCCGCGCTCGGCTACGTCCTGGCCAAACGCTGGAGCGCCGGCGCCGGAGTGCTCGCCTCGGCCTCCTGGCAGCTGCTCGGCGGCGGCCTCCTGCTGCTGCCCTTCGCCGTCGCGGTGGAGGGCGCGCCGCCGGCCGTCGACGGCCGGGCGGCGGTCGGGTTCGGCTACGCGGTCCTGGTGGCGACGGCCCTCGCCTTCACCACCTGGTTCGCGGGGCTGCGGCGGCTGCCCGCGGCCACCGTCGGACTGCTCGGGCTGCTCAACCCCGTGACCGGAGTGCTGCTGGGGCTCGCGGTGGCCGGGGAGAGCCTGACGGCGCGCCAGCTGTGCGGGCTGCTGCTGGCGGTGGCCGGCATCTTCCTCGGCCGCCCGGGGGCCGCGGCCGCCCCGCCCGCGCGCGTCGCACGGATGGCTGTGGACGGAGCTCCCCGGCACGACAGCCCACCGGCGGGCTCGTAGCGTCGTCAGCGTCGGCGCCGGACGGCCCGGCGAGGGCGAAATCTCCTGCCGGGAGGCCGTGCCGATGCGAAGCGACGACTCCATATCGAGCCTGCTCCGGGTCCACCGGGGCACCGCCGAACCCGAGGAACTGGCCGCGATCACCGTGGTGGTCGCCTGCCTCGCCGGCCGGGTCGCGCCCTCCTGCGACCGCCCCGCGCACACCGCGCACCACCGCCCGCGTCCGCGGCCCGTGGGCCACGGATGCTGGGCGGGGTGCTGGGCCTGCCGTTAGGCCCCGGCCCTGCCCGCGCGGTGTCAGGCGCGGCGCAGCAGCCGCGTCAGCGCGTCCGTCAGGACGGCACGCGGGTCCGTGACGGCCCCTTCCGAACGCCAGGCGACGAACCCGTCCGGGCGCACCAGGACCGCCCCGTCGGCCGGCAGCCCGTGCACCTCCGCCCAGTCGACGCCGTCCGGCTGGACCAGGTCGGCGTCCGATCCGGAGCCGATCGCATAGGCGTCCAGGCGCACGCCCGTCTGCCGCGCGACCTCCCGCGCCGCCTCCCGCCAGGGCGTGCCCGGGCCGCTGAGCAGCACGAAGGACCGCTCGTAGAGGTCGAGGGCGGAGATCCGCTCGCCCGCCCGGGTCAGCCACATGTGCGGGGCACGGGTACCCACGTCGCCCCGCAGCCGCATGGTCTCGGGGATGACCGGCCGGGACGGGTCGCCGCCGAGGACCGCGCCCTCGGGGTAGCAGTAGCCCATCGCGGTGGTGAGGACCCCGCTGCCCGGACCGCCGCCCATGGTGGGGGGCGGTACGTAGCCGGGGTGGCTGTGTTCGGCCGAACGGGCCGAGGCGCGCTCGCTGGTGGCCCGGGCCACGGGGAGCCGCTCCTGCTCGTAGGTGTCCAGCAGCTCCGGTCCGGCGGCGCCGTCGAGGACCGCGGCGACCTTCCAGGCGAGGTTGTGCGCGTCCTGGATGCCGGTGTTGGAGCCGAAGGCTCCGGTCGGGCACATCTCGTGGGCGGCGTCGCCCACCACGAACACCCGGCCGACGCCGTACTGCTCCGCGACCCGTTCGGCGGCGTGCCAGGGCGCCTTGCCGCCGATCTCCACGTCCAGGTCGGGCACGCCGATCGCCGAGCGGATCTGCTCCCTGCAGCGCTCGTCGGTGAAGTCCTCCAGGGTCTCGCCCGTCTCCGGGTGCCAGGGGGCGTGGAAGACCCACTGGGTCTCGTTGTCCACCGGCAGCAGCGCCCCGTCGGCGCCCTCCTTCATCAGGTAGCAGACGATGAAGCGCAGGTCGCCCAGGACGTCGGCGAGCCGCTCCGAGCGGAAGACGATGCTCACGTTGTGGAAGAGCTCGCCGTTGCCCGTCTGGCGGATGCGCAGGCCCTCGCGGACGGGGCTGCGCGGTCCGTCGGCGGCGATCAGGTAGTCGGCGCGGACGGTGAGGTGTTCGCCGGTCTCCCGGTCCTTCACCACGGCGCTCACGCCGGTCTCGTCCTGGTCGAAGCTCATCAGTTCGGTGGCGAAGCGCACGTCGGCGCCCTGGGCGCGGCTCTGCGCGGCCAGCACCGGCTCGATGTTGTTCTGGCTGCACAGGCACCAGCCGGTGGGGCTGAACTTCTTGAGCGCGCCGGACGGGTCGACGGCCTTGACGAGCCACTTGTGCTCGCCTTCGACGAGCGATGACCGGGTCTGCAGGATGCCCTGATTGGCCTCCAGGGCGGAGGCTTCCTTGCGGATGGCGGGTTCGACGCCCGCCGTGCGGAACAGTTCCATCGTCCGGGCGTTGATCCCCCGGCCGCGGGGGTGGACCGAGGTACCGGCGTGCTTCTCGACCAGCAGGTGCCTGATGCCGTGACGGCTCAGGAACAGCGAGGTGGACAGGCCCACGAGGGAGCCTCCCACGACGAGGACCGGTACGCGGACATCGGCATGCTCTTCCATCGGCTGCGGGCTCCTGTTTCGTGTGGGGGGCAGTGGACGCCTTATGCCCCCGATCAGGGTTCTTGCCCTGGCGAGTCGCGTCTTGTCACCCGCTTGATCCGGAGATGTAGCGATCCGTACCCCGCCGGATGACGATGAGCGACAGCGGGAGCCCTTTTGGCCACACCGCCCGCCCCCGCCCTCCGGGCCGTTGCCGCCGATGACGCACACGAACGCGTACGTGGCGGTCTCCGTGCACTCACGAAGGAGTGAGCAGATGACAACCACCCTGTCCGAACGGGTGTCGCAGTCCGCCTTCGACGGCTCCATGCTCCGGGTCGTCCTGCTGATGGATCTCCACGAGGGCGCCCAACAGCGCTTCTTCGAGGCCTACGAGCAGCTCCGGCACGACATCGCGTCGGTGCCCGGGCACCTGGGCGACCAGCTCTGCCAGTCCTTCGCGAACCCCTCGCAGTGGCTGATCACCAGTGAGTGGGAGAGCGCCCCGCAGTACCTCGCCTGGGTGAACAGCGAGGAGCACGCGGCGCAGGTCCGGCCGCTGGGTGCCTGCGCCCGCTCGATGCGCCCGCTGACGTTCACCGTGCTGCGGGAGACCGGCAAGCGCTACGAGGCCCCCGGGCGGGCGCCGGTCGCCCGGCTCCAGGGCTCGCCCCGGCTCGGGGCGGGGATCGTCCGGCACGCCCTGACCTTCACGGTCAAGCCGGGCAGCGAGGAGAAGGTCGCGCAGATCCTGTCGTCCTACGACTCCCCGCAGGCCCGCGTCGACGACCACACCCGGCTGCTGCGCACCTCCCTGTTCATGTACGGCAACCGGGTGGTGCGGGCGGTGGAGGTCGAGGGCGACCTGACGGCGGCGCTGCGGCACGTGTCGGAGCAGCCCGAGGTCCGTGCCGTGGAGCACGCCATCAACCCGTACCTGGAGCAGGACCGGGACCTCGCCGACCCGGAGTCCGCGCGGATGTTCTTCATGCGCGCCGCCCTGCCCGCCGTGCACCACGTGGCGGCGCAGGGGCAGCAACCGCCGGAGGTGACGCGGCACGCGCTCTTCTACCCGGCCAAGCCCGGCTGCGGCCCGCTCGTGGCCCGCTTCCTCGCCCGCCAGGACGAGGCGGCCGCGAAGCTCCCCACGAGTCCCGTGCTCAGCAGCACCATCTTCCAGCGGGACGACGTGGTGGTCCGCCTCCTCGACGTGAACGGGCCGGCCGACGGCCGCTTCGCCGGCGGCTTCGGCATCGAGGGCCCCCGCCGTGCGGCCGTGCTGCGGCGCCTGCTCACCGGGGATCCCGCCACCGCGGCCGACGCCCCCCGCCCCATGACCCCCGTCACCGACCGGCGCGCGCCGGCGCGGGACTGATCCGGGCGGACCTCGCCCCGAGCCCCCGCACCCCGTCCCGCCCCCGTCCCCGTCCCCACCACCCCGTCCGGCAGTCCGTGCGCAGTGCGGGCTCCCGTTCCGCCAGGAGGAAGTCAGCATGACCAGACATCACCCGCGCATCGTCGACCTCAGCGAGACCCAGCCCAACCGCAGGCGCGGAGGTGATCTGCGCGCCGTGCTCACCCCGACGTCGGTGGGTTCGACCAGCGGCTTCATGGGGCTGGCGGTGATGGCCCCGGGCGAGTCGATCGCCGAGCACTACCACCCGTACTCCGAGGAGTTCGTGTACGTGGTCGCCGGGACCCTCGAAGTCGACCTGGACGGCGAGCCGCACCCGCTGCGCGTCGACCAGGGGCTGCTCGTCCCGCTGAACATGCGCCACCGGTTCCGCAACGTCGGCTCCACCGAGGCCCGGATGGTCTTCCACCTGGGTCCGCTCGCCCCGGACCCGAAGCTCGGGCACGTCGACACCGAGGAGGCGCCGAACCCGGCGGCCTCCGGGTGGGCGGAGCGTCCGCCGGAGCGCACCGGAGCGGTTTCGTGACCCGCCGGCGGGTGGCCGTGACCGGGGTCGGTGTCGTGGCCCCGGGGGGCATCGGCGCCCCCGCCTTCTGGGACCTGCTGTCCAACGGCCGTACGGCGACGCGTGGCATCACCCTCTTCGACCCGTCCGGGTTCCGCTCCCGGATAGCCGCCGAGGTCGATTTCGACCCGTCCGAGCACGGCCTGAGCGAGGACGAGGCGGCCCGCGCGGACCGGTACATCCAGTTCGCCCTGGTCGCCGCCCGCGAGGCGGTGGCCGACTCCGGCCTGGAACTCGACGGCGAGAGCGCCTGGCGCACCGGCGTCTCCCTGGGCACGGCGGTCGGCGGTACCACCCGGCTGGAGCACGACTACGTCGCGGTCAGCCAGCACGGCGACTGGTGGGACGTGGACCACCGGCTGTCCTCCCCCTTCCTGCACCGTGCGTTCACCCCCGCCACCCTCGCCTCGGCGGTGGCGGAGCAGACGGGGGCGCGCGGCCCGGTGCAGACCGTCTCCACGGGCTGCACGTCCGGGCTCGACGCCGTCGGCTACGCCGTCCACTCCATCCAGGAGGGCCGGATGGACGTGTGCATAGCCGGGGCGTCGGACTCCCCGGTCTCCCCCATCACCGTGGCCTGCTTCGACGCCATCAAGGCGACCTCGGCGAACAACGACGACCCGGCGCACGCCTCGCGGCCCTTCGACGCCGAGCGGGACGGTTTCGTCCTCGGCGAGGGCGGCGCCGTCCTGGTCCTGGAGGAGCTGGAGCACGCCCGGGCCCGCGGCGCGACCGTCTACTGCGAGATCGGCGGGTACGCCACCTTCGGCAACGCCCATCACATGACGGGGCTGACCACCGAGGGCCTGGAGATGGCGCGGGCCATCGAAACGGCCCTGGCCCAGGCCCGGATCGGCGCCGGTGAGATCGACTACGTCAACGCGCACGGCTCCGGCACCAAGCAGAACGACCGCCACGAGACGGCGGCCGTCAAGCGGGTGCTCGGGGACCACGCCTACAAGACGCCGATGACCTCCATCAAGTCCATGGTGGGGCACTCCCTCGGCGCCATCGGGGCGATCGAACTCGCGGCCTGCGTCCTGGCGATGACCCATCACGTGGTGCCGCCGACCGCGAACTACGAGACCCCCGACCCGGAATGCGACCTGGACTACGTGCCGCGCACCGCCCGCAGCCACACCCTGCGCAGCGTGCTGTCCGTCGGCAGCGGGTTCGGCGGCTTCCAGTCCGCCGTGGTCCTGACCCAGCCCAAGGAGGTACGCGCGTGAAGAGCCGTACTGCGGGAGCGCCGGTGGCGATCACCGGCATCGGGGTCGTCGCCCCCAACGGGATCGGCGCGGACGCCTTCTGGAAGGCGACGCAGGCGGGCGACAGCGTCCTGGACCGGGTGACCCGGCAGGGCTGCGAGCACCTTCCCGTGCGGGTCGCCGGCGAGGTCCGGGGATTCGATCCCGGGGCGCTGGTCGAGGACCGCTTCCTCGTGCAGACCGACCGCTTCAGCCACTACGCGCTGGCCGCCGCCGATCTGGCGCTGGAGCACGCCCGGCTGGGGCGCGCCGACTACGAGGACGACCCGTACGCGGTGGGCGTCGTCACCGCGGCCGGCTCGGGCGGCGGCGAGTTCGGGCAGCGCGAGCTACAGCGGCTGTGGGGGCAGGGCCCTCGCTTCGTCGGCCCGTACCAGTCGATCGCCTGGTTCTACGCGGCCAGCACCGGTCAGATCTCCATCCGGCGCGGGTTCAAGGGCCCGTGCGGGGTGATCGCGAGCGACGAGGCGGGCGGGCTGGACGCCTTCGCGCACGCCGCCCGGGGGATCCGGCAGGGCAGCCGGGCCATGCTGGCCGGCGCGACGGAGGCCCCGCTGGCCCCGTACTCGGTGGTCTGCCAGCTGGGCTACGAGGGCCTGAGCACCTGGGACGACCCGGAGCGCGCCTACCGGCCCTTCACGGCCAAGGCGTGCGGGTTCGTCCCGGCCGAGGGCGGCGCGATGTTCGTCGTCGAGGACGCGGAGGCCGCCCGGCGGCGGGGCGCGACGGTCCGGGCCCTGCTGGCCGGCCACGCCGCCACCTTCACCGGGACGCGGTCGCCGGACGTCTGCGGCGAGGGCCTGGCCCACGCCATCCGCGGTGCGCTGCGGGAGGCGGGCTGCGCGCCCGAGGAGGTGGACGTGGTCTTCGCGGACGCCCTGGGCACGCCCGAGGCCGATGCGGCGGAGGCGCGGGCGATCCGCGACGCGCTCGGCGGTCACGGCTCCAAGGTGGCGGTGACCGCCCCCAAGACGGGGACCGGACGCGCGTACTGCGCGGCCGGCACCCTCGACACGGCCGCGGCCGTGCTGGCCCTGGAACACGGGGTCGTGCCGCCGACCCCGAACGTGTTCGACGTCTGCCACGACCTCGACGTGGTCACCGGCAGCGCCCGGGTCACCCCCGTGCGGACCGCGCTCGTCCTGAGCCGCGGCCGGATGGGGTCGAACGCGGCACTCGTCCTCCGCAAGGGGCCCGAATCCCGCGCCTAGGGGTCGGGACCCCGGCTGGTCAGGGCCGCGCAGGGAGTCCGGCGCGGCCCCCGGAAGCAGGAAGAGAGAGAAGGCACCATGTCCGACCGACTGACCATGGAAGAGCTGGCGACGCTCATGAAGAGCGCCGGCATCACCGTCGACCCCACCGAGCTGGCGAGTCGTCCGGACTCCCGGTTCGACGACTACGGCCTGGACTCGCTGGGCCTGCTGGGCATCGTCGGTGAGCTGGAGAACCGGCGCGGCCGTGCGCTGCCCACCGACGCGGACCGCTGCAAGAGCCCCCGCGAGTTCGTCGACCTCGTCAACAACAGCCTCATGACCGGAGCCTGACATGCCTGGACACACCGACAACGAGATCACCGTCAACGCGCCCGTCGACGTCGTCTGGGACGTCACGAACGACCTCCCCAACTGGCCGGAGCTGTTCAGCGAGTACGCCTCGATCGAGATCCTGGAGAAGGCCGGGAACACCACCCGGTTCCGTCTCGCCATGCACCCGGACGAGAACGGGGTGGTGTGGAGCTGGGTCTCGGAGCGGACGGTGGACCGCGCGGGCCTGACGGTGAAGGCCCGCCGGGTCGAGACGGGTCCGTTCGCGCACATGGACATCCACTGGGAGTACGGCGAGGCGCCCGGCGGCGGCACCCGCATGCGGTGGGTCCAGGACTTCGCGATGAAGCCGGACGCGCCGATCGACGACGCGGGGATGACCGACCGCATCAACCACAACTCCCGCATCCAGATGGAACTGATCCGGGACAAGATCGAGCGCCGCGAGCGGGTGGCCTCCCGCCGCTGAGCGCACCGCCCTCCTCCCCACCCTCCGAGTCGAAAGGCAACCCACCCGATGCACCAAGCCCTCATCGTGGCCCGTATGGCGCCCGGATCGGCACCCGACATCGCCGACCTGTTCGCCTCCTCGGACGCGGGCGAGCTCCCCCGTCTGGTCGGGGTCAGCCGCCGCAGCCTCTTCCAGTTCGGGGACGTGTACCTGCACCTGATCGAGTCCGAGAAGGACCCCGGTCCGGCCATCGCGCAGGTCACGGACCACCCGGAGTTCCGCGACCTCAGCGACCGGCTCCAGGCCTACATCAGCCCGCACGACCCCAAGACCTGGCGGGGCCCGAAGGACGCCATGGCCACCCGGTTCTACCGCTGGGAGCGGGACGCCGCGCGCTAGTCCGTAGGGGTGCCCTTGCCGCCGCCGCACCGGGCGGGCGGCCTGGGCACCCACGGCCACGTCCGGATCCCCGTCGCACTTCACCGCTCGTGACGGGGAGAATTCGGCAGGTAGTTTTTACATGAATACCTGACTGAATTGCCGTCAACAAGCATTACCCGTATATCTCGATTTGATAACGAGATCCCCGAAAAGGCCTGGACCTTTCTCACGCAACGCGCGTAACTCCCTTGCACTAAAAGCAAGTTGACAGTTCATCAAATCGAGCAACAAGGTCACGGATAGATTTCTCGGGCCCGGCTCCCGTTTGTCCGAATTCTCCGCGGCTCCCGTCTGGCAAGCTTCCGCGCACCCACCTTCCCGATCAGGACTTGAGGTGCGCATGACAGCACGACACACCGGCCGACGACGCAAACAGCGTGAACACCGGCGCAGACCGCGCAGGTTGATGCTCCTGACCGCCGCCATGGCCACCGCGGCCGCGATAGCCGGCGGCATCACCTACGCCGGACTCGGCGCGGACGCCGAGGCCGGCACCCCCGCGCAGGCCTCGGGGGCCGGCGCGCCCGCCGAACCGGCCGCCGCACCGGCCCGCGACGCAGAACCGGCCGCCCTCTCCAGCGCCCCGGCGAACGAGAACGCCCGCGGCATGGTCTACGACGGCCTGGAGGCCGCCCCCAAGGGCGACCGCTGCGTCGGCGTCTACCGCACGGACGCCGGACTGTGCACCCACGGCCCGGACGCACCCCCCGGGGGCGTGGACATCAAGAAGGACGTCCAGCCCGTGGTCCGCACCAAGGCCCCGGCAGCCGACCCCGCCGCGCCGGCCTCCGCCGACCCGGCCGCCACGGAGGGCGGCGGGCGTCCTCAGGACGCGCCCGCTGCCGACGCCCGTACGGCCGCCTCCAAGACGGCCCCCGCCCCGCCGGCCTCCGGCAGCCAGGGCATCGCGGCCGGACCGGCCGGACAGACCGTCCAGTGCGACGGCGACGGGACCTCGGGCAACCGGGTCCAGGTCGTCTACGCCCACGGCCCCGGCCGCGACCGCTACGCCGAGTACCTGGCCTCCTTCCGCAAGTGGGCGGCCGACGCCGACCTCATCTACGCGGCCAGCGCCAAGGAGACCGGCGGCATCCGGCACATCCGTTACGTGACGGCCGCCGACTGCACCCCGTCCGTGATCAGCATCGAGCTCCCGGACTCGGCCCTCGCCGAGTTCAGCGCGACCAACGCCGCGCTCGCCGGCAAGGGCCTGGACCGCCGCGACCGCAAGTACATGATCTTCGCGGACACCCAGATCTACTGCGGCATCGGCACCTTCAACGGCGACGAGCGGCCCGGCCAGAACAACCTGAGCAACTTCGGCCCCTCCTACGGGCGCACCGACTCGGGCTGCTGGGGCGGGCACACCGCCGCGCACGAACTCGGGCACAACCTCGGCGCGGTCAACAACAGCGCCCCCAACACCAGCCGTGGCGCGCACTGCACCGACGAATTCGACGTCATGTGCTACTCGGACACCCCGTACTACCCGCAGATGCGCAACGTCTGCACGAACCAGGCGTCCGAGAACATCCTGGACTGCAACCACGACGACTACTTCCACACCAGCCCGAAGCCGGGCAGCTACCTGGCGACCCACTGGAACATCGCCGACAACCAGTTCCTGATGCGCGCCGACGGCGGCGGCACCGGGCCCGGTCCGAACCCGAACCCCGGCCCGACGGCCAAGCCCACCCCCTCGCCCTCGCCCACCAAGAAGCCCACGGGCGGACCGGTCGTGACGGCCGGCCAGATCCAGGCCGACTCGGTGGTGCTGAGCTGGCCCCGCACGGAGGGCGCCGCCTGGTACCAGGTGCTGCTGAACGGCAAGCACCTGACCTGGGTGCAGTCGACCTCCCTGCGCGTGTACGGCCTGCGCGCCGGCACCGACTACACCGCCGCCGTCTCGGTCCGCGACACGGCCGGCCGTGACAGCGGCCCCGGCAAGGCCACCTCCTTCCGCACGACCGCCACCGGTGGCGGCGCCACCACTCCGGGCAGCCGCTACGTGCTCGGCAACGGCAGCAGCGGCATGGCCGCCGAGGTGTGGGACGGCCGCACCGCCGACGGGACCGTCCTGGTGGCGGGCCGGACCAACGGCTACGCGCAGCAGCAGTGGTACTTCGACGACGCCGGCAACGGGCTCGTGCGCATCCGGTCCGCCGTCTCCGGCAAGTGCCTGCAGCCGGGCGGCGCCCCCGCCGCCGGGATGTGGGTCTCGCAGCAGCCCTGCGGGAACGCCGCGTCGCAGCAGTGGCGGCTGACCACCCGGGACGGCTCGACGACCGTCTCCGACCCGAGCGGCGGCTTCGCCCTCGCGGTGAGCAACCGTCCCTACTACGGGAACTGGCTGCTCGAACTCCAGCGCGCGGACGGCCGTCCCGCGCAGGCCTGGACGGCCCGCAAGGCGGGCTGACCCACCGCTCCGGAGGGCGGCCGCTCCCCCGGCCGCCCTCCGGCTCCGCTCCCCGACGCCTCCCCCACGGGCTTCACCCCCACGCCTTCCCCACGGGCTTCACCCCCCACGCCTCCCCCACAGGCTTCACCCCCCACGCCTCCCCCACGCTCGGCCAGGCCCCCCACACCCCTCACCCCCAACCCCCCACCTCCGCTCGTCCCTTCGCCTCCCCACCTCCCGCCTGGAGCACCATGACCACGCGCCCGCGTCCCCTCCCGTTCCCCGCCGCCCTCGGACTGGCCCTGCTGCTGCCCGTGCAGGCCGTCGCCCTGGCCGGCGCCGCGCACGCCCACGGGGACACCCTCAAGGTGGTGATCACCGGTCAGCAGGCCGGGCGGGTCACCGCCGACGTCACCTGGGAGAACGACGGCGACGCCGTCGAGGAGGCCGTCGCGGCCACCGTGAACGCGGTCAGCGCCGACGGGGCCCGTACGGCGGGACCGTGGCGGCTGGTCCGCGGCACCGGCGGGGCCGCGACGTGGACGACGGCCGAGGCGCTGCCGCCCGGCACGTGGACGGTGACCGTCGACGCGGGCTTCCCCTCCCTGGGGCACGCACAAGGGGAGGTGGCCGTCCCGGTGGTGGACCCGGCCCCGCCCACCGCCTCCGCCGCCGCCTCCCCCTCCGGCGCCCCGGTGACCACGACCCCGTCGGCTCCCCCGGCGTCCGGCACCCCGAGCGCCTCCCCGGCCACCTCCCCGGCCACCTCTCCCGCCTCCGACAGCGGCGCCGCCGGCTGGTGGACCACCGCCGGGGTGGCCGGGATCGCCCTGGTCGGCGCCGCCGCCGGCATCCTGCTGCGCCGCAGGCGGCTGCGGCGGCCCTGACGGAGTGTCGCCCCGCGCCGTCGCGCCGCGGACCGGCATGGTGGTCCCGGCAGTGACCGGCGGTGACCGGCGGTCCGGCGGATGTGGCGGGAGAGGGCGATGAAGGGCACCGAGGTACTCGTGGACGGCTTCGCACGCGTCCGGGAGGTGGTCCACGAGGTGGTCGACGGGCTCTCGGCCGAGGAACTCAACGCCCGGACCGACCCGGCGGCGAACTCGATCGCCTGGCTCGTCTGGCACCTGACGCGGGTGCAGGACGACCACGTGGCCGACGCCGCCGGGCTGGCCCAGGTGTGGCGGGAGCAGGGCTGGGCCGACCGCTTCGGCCTGCGGCTGCCCGTCGGGGCCACCGGGTACGGGCACACCCCGCGACAGGCCGCGGCGGTCCGCGTGGACGAGTTCGCGCTGCTGCTGGGCTACTTCGACGCCGTGCACGAGCAGACCCTGCGGTTCGTGCACGGCCTCGCGGCGGCCGACCTCGACCGGGTGGTCGACGACCGCTGGGACCCGCCGGTCACCCTGGGCGTCCGCCTGGTCAGCGTGCTGGCGGACGACCTCCAGCACGCGGGCCAGGCCGCCTTCGTCCGGGGTGCCCTGGAGCGGCTGGAGTAGCGCGCCGACGGGCTTAGGGTGTGGCCCGTGACGACACCTGTGAACTCCCGTTTCGGCGACGCCTTCCTGTTCGAAGCCGAACGCCACGCCGCCTGGGGCGCGGCGCAGCTCCAGGCCCTGACGGCCTTCGTGCCCGCGGGCGACTGGACCGCCGACCTCGACGCCTGCCTCTACCGCCAGGGCGGCCTCGACCTGCGCATATCCGTACTGGGCACCTACGACCTCTCACAGGGCACCTGGATGTGGGGCTGGGCCAACCCGGGGCTGCGGGGTACCCCCGTGGTCGCGCTCTCCGGGCGCGCCGGGGAGTACGGGAGGGCGTACGGCATGGCCGAGTTCGCGCAGGAGACGCTGGACCTGTCGGGGTTCGCCGACCCGCGCCGGGCCGCGGAGACCCTCGCCTTCGCCGCGATGGGGGTGACCGGCGCACCGGGCTACCTCAGCGTGCAGGCCGGTCCGGACACGCAGTTGTACCTGCTCGCCGACGACCCGCGGGTGCCGCGCCCCGCCTTCGACGCCACGGCGCTCCCGGGGGCGCTCACCTCGGCGATGGGCCTGATCGGCCACTCCCCGTACGCCATGGCGGCGGGCTACTTCGAGCACTTCGGCCTGCCGCAGCACCAGGAGCCCGGCCGCATCACGGCCACCCTGCCCGGGAACCTGGGGGCCGAGGTCACCTTCGACGAACTGGGCCGCATCGCGAACATCCGCGTGACCCTCGCCGGCCACCACTGACCCGCGCCCGGTCCGCCGACCCCGGCCGCCCGTTCAGTCGGACGGGGGCCGCAGGCCCGCCGTGGCGGTGCCGGAATCGGCGGAGAGGTCCAGGGTGCGCGGGGCCGACGGGTCGCGGAGGCCGTCGTCCACCTCGCAGCGGCCCCACCCCACGTGGCTGGTGACGCGGTAGCGGGTGGCCGTGGGAAGGGTGAGGTCGAGCCGGCCCGAGCCGGCGCGGGCGGTGACGCGGTCCGGCGGGGCCACGAAGCGGACGTCCGCCCGGCCGGCGCCCGCGCGGAGGTCGGCCTGCCGGGAGGCGAGCCCGGCGGCATGGAGGCTGCCCGAATCGACGTTGGCGCGCAGGGGCCCGCGCAGGCCGGAGAGGATCAGCGAGCCGGATTGCACGTCCGCGTCGACGGTGCCTTCCAGGCCGCTGACGCCGATCCGTCCGGAGGTTGCGGACACCTTGACCGGGACCGCGGTGGGCACGGTCACGGCGAGCCGTACGGAGCAGCCGGCTTCGTCGGCCACCGTGACGGTGTCGCCGGGGCAGCGCGGCGTCAGCTTCAGGGTGTCGCCGAGCCAGCTCTCCTCGATCACCGGCGGCCCGAACGACCAGCGGACGTCGGCCCGGTAGCCGATCTCCCGGTCGCCGCGCGGGGTGATGCTCACGTTCGCCGCACCGGCGACGATCTCGACGGCGGCCACCGTCCGTCCGGCGCTGCCGCCCTCCAGGACGCCGGTGTGGCCGTTGCTCTTGGCCCACACCTGCCAGCCGGCCGGGAGGAGCACGAGGACGGCGCCGAGGACGGCGGCGCAGTACCAGGCACGACGGTGCCCGCTCCCGGCGGCGGCGGGCGCGGGGTGGGTCACGGGGTGCCGTCCAGGAAGCGCAGCACGGCGAGGACCCGGCGGTGGGCCTCGGCGGCCGGCGGCAGGTCGAGCTTGGCGAAGATGCTGTTGATGTGTTTGGCCACGGCGCTCTCGCTGACGACGAGTCCTTCGGCGATCGCCGCGTTGGAGCGGCCCTCGGCCATCAGCGCGAGCACCTCGCGCTCGCGCGGGGTCAGGCGTTCCAGCGGGTCGGGGCCGCCGCCGCGGCGCAGCAGGAGCTGGGCGACGACCTGCGGGTCGAGGGCGGTGCCGCCGCCCGCGACGCGGCGCAGGGCGTCGATGAACTCCTCGACGTCGGCGACGCGTTGCTTGAGGAGGTAGCCGACGCCCGCGCCGCTCCGGGAGGACAGCAGGTCGGCGGCGTAGCGCTCCTCCACGTACTGGGACAGCAGCAGCACGGCCGTGCCGGGGTTCTGGCTGCGGATCACCAGGGCGGCGCGGACGCCCTCGTCGGTGAAGCCGGGCGGCATGCGCACGTCCACGAGGGCGAGGTCGGGGCGGTGTTCCTCGACCGCGGCGAGCAGGCCTTCGGCGTCGCCGGTCTCGGCGCACACCTCGAACCCGGCCATTTCGAGGACTTTGACAAGACCTATGCGCAGGAGGACGGAGTCCTCGGCGATCACAGCCCGCACGGCAGCTCCACAGTGACGACGGTCGGGCCCCCGAGGGGGCTGTTGATCAATATCGTTCCGTCGACCGACCCTACGCGTTTGCGCAGGCCGACCAGACCGGATCCGCCCGCCGGGTCCGCGCCGCCGACGCCGTCGTCGGTGACGACGATGCGCAGCAGGTCCCCCCGGTCGCCGGTGACGCGGGCGACCGAGACCGAACAGCGCCGGGCGCGGGCGTGCTTGGCCACGTTGGCGAGGGTCTCGGAGACCACGAAGTAGGCGACGGCCTCGATGGTGGGGCCCGGCCGGACGGTGATGTCCACGGTGAGTTCGACGGGCAGCGGCGCGCGGGCGGCGATGCCGGAGAGCGCGGCGTCCAGCCCGCGGTCCTCCAGGACGGCCGGGTGCAGGCCGCGTACGAGGTTGCTGAGCTCCTCGATGGCTTCCTTGGCCTCCCGGTGGGCCTCGTCGATGACGGCCTTGGCCTCGGGCGGCAGGTCGGGGAGGGTGGCGCGGGCGATGCCGAGGTTCATGGCGAGGGAGACCAGCCGCTGTTGGGCGCCGTCGTGCAGGTCCCGTTCGATGCGGCGGCGTTCGAGGTCGGCGGCGTCCAGGACCCCGGCACGGCTCTCGGCGAGGTCCTCGACGCGCCGCTCCAGTTCGCGGGCCCGGTTGGGGCCGAGGAGGGCGGCCGCCGCGGCGGAGTCCAGCCGGGTCAGGGCGGCGGCGGCCCAGGGGGCGGCGAGCAGCAGCAGCGCGCCGAGCACGGTGATCGTGTCGTACTGGCTCTGCCAGCCGGTGGGCGGCCCGAACGGCTCCTCGCGGGGCAGCATCCAGGACCAGGCGTACACGCTCGCGCCGGCGGCGCCGGCGGCCCAGGCGAGGACGAGGAGCGCGGCTCCGGTGGCGACGAGCGGGCCGACCACGAGGTGGTAACCGTACTGCCGCCAGGTCGATTCGGCGCGCAGCCGCTCGGTAAGCCCGCGGAGGGTCGTCCGGGGGTGCGCCCGGACGACCGGCGGTATGTCGAGGCCGAGCAGGGAACGGAAACGGCTGCGCTGGACCGCGGTCAGGAGCGGGGAGCCCACGACGGCGAGCAGCAGCGGGTAGGGGGTGTGGCCGGGGGCCGCGACGAGCAGCAGGCTCCCGAGGACGAGCGGCAGGGTGGGGGCGATCGCCGCCGCGTTGAAGGCGGTGTTGCGCCAGGCCCACGCCGACCAGGGGGTGTGCGCGGCGATCCAGGTGTACGTACGCCGCAGGGCGCCGCGGTTTGTCATGTCCGTACGGTATGCGCAGTGATCATCGGCCCACCACCACCCTGGTGCCCGGTGGGGGGTGTACCTGGCACCACCCCCGGTTCGGACGGTGGAGTTACTGATCTTCGCGGCGCGCGGAACGAGAGTGGTGGTGTGCCCGGCGGACGGTCCGGCGGGCCGGAAGGAGACCCGCAGCCATGGCCCTCGCCGCCCCGCAGTTCCGGACCCGGCGCGCCCCCCGCCTGTCGACGGTGCTCACCGGCGCGGGGGTGGCGCTGCTGCCGTGGATGGTGGTGCTGGCCACGACGATGCCGGCGACGGCCGAGGTGTCCAACTGGTCGGCCGCGTGGATCGGCCTCGACGCGATGCTGGCCCTCGGACTGGCCGGGACGGGGGCGCTGTTGCGCAAGGGGGATCCGAGGGTGTCGCCGGTGGCGGCGGCCACCGCCGCGCTGCTCCTGATGGACGCCTGGTTCGACGTCACCACCTCGGCGGGCACGAGCGGTCAGGGCATGGCGCTCGTGCTGGCGCTCGCGGCGGAGCTGCCGATGGCGGGGGTGTGCGCGGCGGTGGCCGCCCGGCGCGCGTCCTGAGACGGGACGCCCGTCCGGGCCGCGCGGTCCGGGCCGGGGAGGCCCGGTGCCGGTGCTACTCGACGACGAGCTCGACCGGGATGTTGCCGCGGGTGGCCTTGGAGTAGGGGCACACCTCGTGGGCCTGCTTGACCAGCAGGGCGCCGGTCTCGCCCGCGAGGGACTCGGGGAGCTCGACGCGCAGGGTCACGGCGAGGCCGAAGCCGCCGGCGTCCTGGCCGATGGAGGTCTCCGCGGTCACGGAGATGTCGCCGGTGTCGACCTTCATCTGGCGGCCGACGAGGCCGAGCGCGCTGGCGAAGCAGGCCGCGTAGCCGGCGGAGAAGAGCTGCTCGGGGTTGGTGCCCTGGCCGTTGCCGCCGAGTGCCGGGGGCATGGCGAGCGCGAGGTCGATCTGGCCGTCGGAGCTGACGGCGCGGCCCTCGCGGCCGTTGGCGGTGGCGACGGCGGTGTACAGCGCGTCCATCGGGGGGTCCTTTCGGAGGGGGGTGGGGCGGTTCGTGGCCGTCCCTGACCACAAATAGAGCACACAATTCAGTTGTGCACAACTCAATGGCTCGCGAGTGTGCTCCGGTACACTGGCGCTCATGACCGAGCAGCCCGCAGCCGCCCTCCGCGACCAGGACTTCCTCCGCCTCGACGGGCAGATCTGCTTTGCCCTGGGCGCCGCGAACCGGGCCTTCGGGGGTCTGTACCGGGTGGTCCTGAAGGACCTGGGCCTGACCTACCCCCAGTACCTCGTGATGCTGGTGCTGTGGGAGAACGGCACGACCCCGGTCAAGGAACTGGGCCTGCGCCTGCGGCTCGACTCGGGCACGCTCTCCCCCCTCCTGAAGCGACTGGAGGCGGCGGGCCTGATCCGGCGCGAACGCAGCGCGCGGGACGAACGGTCGGTGCACGCGGTGCTCACCGAGGAGGGCACCGCCCTGCGCGAGCGGGCGGTGGAGGTCCCGCGCCGGATCGCGGCGGCCACCGGCTTCGAGCTGGCCGAGATCCGCGAGCTCCAGGTACGCCTGGCCCGCCTCACGGCCGCGCTCGACGCGGCCGTCCCGCAGGACTGAGGACGGCGGACCGCCAGGGGGTGGAGGCCGCGGACCACCAGGGCACAGGGACCTCGGACCATCAGGGCACAGGGGCCGCGGACCGCCAGGACGCAGGGACCTCGGACCAACAGGGCACAGGGGCCGCGGACCGCCAGGGCAACGACGCCCCGAACCGTCAGAGCGAGGCCGCAGGCCGTCAGGCGCTGCGTTCCATGGTGGGGCGCAGCCGCTCCAGCAGGGCGTAGAGCGTCGCCCCCTCGGCCGCGTCCAGGGTGTCCAGCGCGCCGTGCGTGGCCTGCATCTCCTCGCGCACCCGACGGATGGTCTCGCGACCCTCGTCGGTCGCGACGACGTTCTTGACCCGCCGGTCGGCGGCGGAGGCCTCGCGCCGGACGAGCCCGCGCGCCTCCAGCCGGTCCACGATCCCGGTGACGTTCGAGGCGTCGCAGGCCAGGAGGGTCGCGAGGCCGCGCATCGGGACCGGGCCCTCCAGCTGGGCGAGGACCTTCGCCTGCGTGGAGGTCAGCCCGTACCGGCCGGCCGCCGCGGCGAAGTCCCGCCACTGCGCGGTGCCGATGGCGGCGAGCAGTTCGAGGAGTTCCAGCTTGCTGGGGGCGTGGGGGGCGGTGGCGCTCATACCCATGGAGCGTACGCCAGGATCATTGACATTATCAACCTTTTACTTGACCACCTTAACTATTACTGGCTACCTTCGTCCAAGTACTTGATGACATCAAACATCTGCGTCCTGAAGCAGTAAGAAGGTCTTGCCAGTCATGAGCTCCGCCGCATCCGCCCCCGCCGAAGCGAAGAACAGGAACGAGACGGTCATCGTCTTCGCCCTGAGCCTCGCCGCCATGGTCGTGTCGATGATGCAGACCCTGCCCGTTCCGATCCTGGGCCTGATCCGCAACGACCTCGGCACCTCCACCGCCAACGTCAGCTGGGTGACCACCGCCACCCTGCTGTCCGCCGCCGTCTTCACCCCGCTGCTCGGCCGCTTCGGCGACCAGCACGGCAAGAAGCCCACCCTGGTGGCCGTCCTCGGCGTCATGGTCGCGGGCTCCGTGGTGGCCGCGCTGGCGACCTCGCTGCCGCTGCTGATCCTGGGCCGGGTGCTCCAGGGCGCCGCCACCGCGATCTTCCCGCTGGCCCTGTCCGTGCTGCGCGAGGAGGTCCGCCCGCAGAAGCTGCCCGGCGCGATGGCCCTGGTCAGCGGCACCCTGGCGTTCGGAAGCGGCCTGGCGCTCGTCGCGACCGGCCTGCTGACCTCCGGTGCCGACGCCGACTACCGCAACGCCTTCTGGATGGCGACCGGCTTCGCCACGCTGGCCCTGCTGGCCGTCGTCTTCCTGGTCCCGGCCACCCGCCACAAGACCGGCGGGCGCACCGACTTCCTGGGCGCGCTGACCCTGGGCATCGCCCTGCTGCTCCTCCTGCTCCCGATCTCGCAGGGCCACGAGTGGGGCTGGTCCTCCGCCCGCACCCTGGGCAGCTTCGCCGGCGCCGCCGTCATGACCGCCGTCTGGGTCCTGGTGGAGCGCAAGGTGAGCGAACCCCTCGTCGACATGAAGATGTTCGTCCACCGTCCGGTGCTCATGGCCAACCTGGCCGGCATCCTCGTCGGCTTCGGCATGTTCGCGAACTTCCTGGGCGTCTCCTACCTCGTCCAGATGCCCGAGAAGCTCACCGGATACGGCTTCGACGCCTCCATCCTGCGCGCCTCCGTCGAGTTCCTGCTGCCCGGCGCGATCGTCTCGCTGCTCGCCTCCCCCGTCGGCGGCCAGCTGGTCCGCCACCGCGGTCCGCGCGTCGCGCTCGGCCTCGCCGCCGCCCTCGGCGCCGTCGGGTTCGGCTGGCTGGCCCTCGACCACGGCCACACCTTCTCGGTCATCGGCGCGGGCCTGGTCGTCGGCGCGGCCGTGAGCTTCGGATACGCCGCCATGCCCGCCGTGATCATGTCGAGCGTCCCGCACCACCAGAGCGGCATCGCCAACGGCATCAACTCGATCTCCCGCTCCACGGGCAGCGCGATCGGCAGCGCCATCGTCACCACGATCCTGGCGTCCAAGACGATCGAGCACCTCCCGGCGGGCGTTCCGGCGCTGCCGGCCGAATCCGGGTTCACCCTCACCTTCTGGATCGGGGCCGGCGCCTTCGCGCTGGTCGCCGTGATCAGCTGGCTCGGCCTGCGTTCCGGCCACGGACCCCGGGTGGCCGCCACGGCTTCCCCGGCCGGCTCCCCCGTCGGCGCGAAGGCCCCGGAGAAGGCCGCGGAGAAGGTCTCGGCGAAGGTCTCGGCGAAGGTCTCGGCGAAGGTCTCGGCGAAGGTCTCGGACACCGCCGACGCCGTCTGATCCCCCGCCACCTCCCGCCCACAGCCCCCCGGTCCCACGGACCGGGGGGCTGTGTCGTGTCCGCGGTCCACAGGCTTCGGGCCGCCCTGCGGACGGCGTTGTCAGTGGGGCTCGCTAGTCTCCCGACATACCGCAGCCCAGCAGGCGTTGACGCCGTGCACCGGGCTGCGCAAGACCATTTTCGGACAGGCGGAGGGGCACGGGCTGATGGCTTGGCTGGCGTTGGACGAGGGGTACGAGATCGCCCTCGTGGAGGGGCGGGTCGCCGTGCGGCGGCCTGCGGGGCGGCAGTTGAAGACGGTCCCCAAGGCGTTGCGCGACCATCCCGAGGTGGACCGGCTGCGCCGCCTCGCCGAGTGGCTCGACCGCCACGAGGCCGCCTGCGCCGCCCAGGTGGACACCTGGATGGTGTCCTCCCTGCCGGTGCCGACCGCCCTCCTCGCCCGGGTGTGGCCCGACGAGGCCTGGCAGGCGGCGCTGCGCGACCTGGCCGTCGTCCCCGACAGCGACCCCGACGAGGTGGGCTTCCTGCGCGACGCCACCGCCGAGGGCGAGCTCAAGGTGGTCAACCTCGACGGCGAGACCGTTCGCCTGCGCCCGCTCACGGTGACCCTGCCGCACCCGGTGCTGCTCCCCGACCTGGACGACGTACGGGAGTTCGCGGCGGAACTGGACCTCACCCAGCGGGTCGAGCAGATCCACCGGGCGACCTGGACCAAGCCCGCCGACCTCTCCCCCGCCGCCACCGAGGTACGGGACTACGCGGGCGGCACCTTCCCCTCCCGCTTCAGCCTCGCCGCCCGCGCCACCGGCCTCGGCTACCGGGTCGCCGGCGGCTACGCGACCTGCAAGGTGCGCGACTCGGGCCGGGCGGTGGAGGCCGCCGTGTGGATCGGCGAACCGTACTGGGAGGACGAGTCGGAGACCGGGCCGCTGAACTGGCACGACGAGGAGGGCCGGGCCGTACGGCTCGGCGAGGTCGGACCGGTGGCCTGGTCCGAGGGGATGCGGATGGCCGCGGCGCTGTACGCCGGGCGCAAGATCGAGGAGGGCGGGGACGCATGAGCACCACCGACACCATGAGCACCACTGACACCACCGCAGGCGCTGCGGGCACCGCGGGCGGCGAGGGTGCGAGCGCCGCGCTGCTGGCCGCCGGAGCCGTCCTGCCCGTCGGCACCACCGGTGCCGGGCCCGCCGCCGTCCCGCTGACCGCCCGGACCTACCGTCACCCCGCGCTCGGGGACGACCGGGTCGTCGTCCGGCTCGCCGCCGCCGAACTGGGCGCCGCCGAGGACCTCGCCGCCGGCTTCCTCGGCCTCGTGCCGCAGGGCGAGCCGCCCGTCGTCGGTCTCGGCCGGCGCCAGGCGCTCGGCTTCCCCGAGTGGGTGCTGGTGCACCACCCCGAGGACGGCCACCACGCGCTCGCGGTGGTCCCCGAACTGGACCGGCTCGCGCGGCAGGCCAAGACCAAGCCCAAAGCGGCCCTGGACGCCTGCCACGAGCTCGCCGACCGGCTCGCCCTCGCCGTCCCGCACTTCCTGCCCGTCTTCTACGAGCAGGCCGCGCGCGTCTTCCTCGCCGTCGAGAACACCACGTACGCCGCCCAGCTGTTCGGCCGGGCCCGGACCAGCGAGGCCGGCTACGGCCTGACCGTCGACGAGGACCGCCTCGACGCCGTCTTCCTCGAATTCGCCCTGGCCGGCGCCCTGCCGGTGAAGGTCCTCACCGGATACGGCAAGGAGCTCTCGGCGCGGGTCTCCCCCGCCGAGGCCTTCGACCGCTTCCGCCGCCTGTGCGTACGCCGCACCGCGGGCGGGCTCCCGCCCTCGGCGCAGGCCACCACCGAGCTGCGCCGCCTCGCCCGCGCCGCCGGGCTGACCGGCGGCGAACCCGAGCAGGAGTACCTCGCCGAACTGCTGCCGCTCCCCGCCACCCTGCGGGCCGCGGCCGGCTGGTGGAAGTCCCACCGCACGGCGCTGGCCGCACTGGCCCGGCGCGTGCCCGCGGTCCGCGGAACGCTGCTCGGGATGATGCCCGGCAGCGGCGGCGGCGAGGCCGGTGAACTGGCCGCGCTGTGGCTGGAGGTGCTGGAGGAATCGGGCGCCACCGCCGGACTCGCCGACGGCACCCTGCCCGAGGCCGAGCGTTGCCCCGACGGCACGGCCGGCTGGCTGGAGCGCTTCCACACCGCCCGCCACGCGGGCTGGGGTACCCCGCCGGCGCTGCCCGCCCTCCTCTCCCTCGTCACGCGCTGCGCCGAGAAGCTGCGCACCGAACTCGCCCTGCCGGGACGCGAGAACGGCCTGCGCCTGGCCCTCCAGGACGTGAACCTCCTCGACCTCCTGCTCTCCCTGGGCCTGCCGGTCGCCGATCCCGGCAACGCCTGGCAGGGCGTCATGGGCCTGGACCAGTGGGCCCGGTCCCCCGACCCGCGCGACCTGAGCGCGCTGTGCGCCGACGAACGGCTGCGGCCCGCCTTCTTCCGCACCCTGGACCGCTACAACGGCGACGGCTCCGGCGGCCGCGCGACCGTCCGGCGCCTGGCCGAATGCCCCGGCAGCCGCACGCTGCTCGCCGACTGGGTCGGCCAGGTCGCCGCGGCCTCCACTGCGGCCGCCCTGCCGGACCTGCCCGAGGCCATCCGCCGGCTGACCTGGCTCCCGGCGGAGGCCCTCGCGCTCGCCCCGCAGGAGGTTTCCCGGGCCGCCGCCACCGACCTGGGCGAGATCCTCGCCCGCACCCTGCGCGGCGGCCTGTTCGAGGAACTCCTCTGGCCCGCCTGGGAAGAGGCCGTCACCGCGCTGTCGCCCGCGGGCAACCGGCGGCAGCTGACCGTCATGGACGCCTGGCCGTACGTCATCGTCGCGAACTCCACGCAGGTGCGCGTCATCGACGCCGACTCCACCGTGCTGACCCACGACCTGCGGATCCCCGCCGCCGGCGGCCAGTCCCGGCAGGGCTTCCACTACACGGACGACGACCTGCTGGTGTTCTGGGTCCCGTACAACGGCCCCGTGCAGGGCTACTGGCTCAGCTCCCCGGGCGACGTCCTGACGCTGGACTCCTCCGCGAACTACTGGTCGGTGCGCTCCGAGCACGTCACCCTGCCCCTGCCCGGCGGCGGCCGCGCCACCGGCGGCGGCGTCCTGCACCGCGGCGACAGCAAACTGCCCGTCGAGCGGCCGGTGATCAGCGACGGCACCTCGTACTGGGTGTGGGAGCGGGGCGCGGCGATGGGCGAGTCCGACTGGGCCGAGTACGACCCCACCACCGGACTGCACGGGCGGCGTTCCCTGCCCGGCTTCCTCGCCGACGCCCTGCGCGACCACCCGAGCGGCAGCAGCCTGGCCGACGGCACCGGCCAGAGCTGGCTGCGCCCCACCCCCACCGTCGAGGGCTCCGTGCTCGGCGCGCCCGCGGACGGGCTCCTCGGCTGGCGCGCCGTCCACGTCCCCGGGCAGGGCTGGCACGGCTCCGACAACGCCGGACGGTCCGTGACCCTGGGCGAGGGCTCCCAAGTCCCGCTACACGCGTTGTCCCTGCCCGGCGACGACCGGCCGCGCGCCGTGTCCAGCAACTGGCGGACGCTCACCCTCACCGACCCCGAGGGCGCGGCCGTCTCCCGGATCAACGGGGACCACAACAACGCGGCCTACTCCGCGCGCGGCGCGGAACTGCCGCCGCTGCCCTACTGGTACTGCCTGCGCGCCCGGGACCCCGAGGGTTCGGCGGCGCTGCGCGCGGTGGACACGGCCACCGCCGGGACGCTGCTCAAGACCGTCGCCGAGGCCGAGAAGGGCGCGGACGTGCCCGCGCTGGTGCGGGCCGCCCTGCCGGGCGTCGCCGCGCCCGCGCTGCTCGCCGGCGTGACCTCGGCCGTCCGCGGCGCACTGGTCCAGCAGCGGGCCCTGGCCAAGGTCGCGGAGGACCTGGCCCGGGGCCCGGTGGCCCCGCGCACCGCTCCGGCGGACCGGGGGCCGGCCGACCACCTCCTGGACGGCGCCCTGGACGGCCTGGTGGGCAACGGGTACTACCGCCACGGCGGGGAGAGCGACGCGACGTTCCGCTTCCTGCGGACGCTGGCCAAGGCGGCCGGTGACACCGCCGCCGAGGGGGTGTCCGGCCGGCTCCACCTCGACGTGCCGAAGCTGGCGCACTCGGCGTTCCCCTGGACCGGGCCGTTCCTGGAGCAGCCCGCGGCCGTCGCCTACCGGATGGTGGTCGCCGGCGGCACCGACGAGCAGCGGGCGGCCCTGCGCCGGGTGCTCGGCGAGGTAGGCGCGCTGGGCGTGGACTCCGCCGAGGGCTGCGCCGCGCGGTGGCGCCGGGTACGGGTCCGGCTGGACTCGGCGCACCTGGTGGGCGGCAACGGGCGGGCGCGCAACCCGCGCCACCGCTCCGTACTGCCGCTCGGCGGCGGCGCGCTGCTCGCCGTGACCGACCACAGCGAGGTGCTGCCCGACGGGCAGGAGTTCGACGGGCTGCTGCACGACCCGTCCGGCGCCTTCGCCGTACCGGCGCCCTACGCCCAGGTCGGGGCGGGCTCGACCGTCGGCGACCCGGACCGGGCGGCCGGCTGGCTGGCCGCCTTCCTCGACGAGGCCGACCGCCGGGGTCCGGCCCCGTGGTTCGCCTCCGCCGCCGAGGAGTTCGCCCGGCTGACCGGGGTGTCCGCCGCGCTGGCGGCGCTGGTGCTGGCGGGCCTGCCGCGGCTGGACTCGTACGAGCGCGCGTTCCTCTCCGCCGAGCTGCGCGCCGTCCTCGGGGTCAAGGCCACCGACGCCGCGCACGCCCGTGACGACCTGAAGGAACTCGGCTTCGACGTACGGCGCGAGCTCGTCGCGGCGCTGCTGCCCGCCGACCCGGCCCGGCTGTGGACCGACGGCCCGGACGCGGCCGCCGCCGCGCGGGTGTGGAACCAGCGCGTGGGCCGTCGTACGCCGGTTCCCGAGTGGGTGCTCGCGGAGGCCTCTCGGGACGTGCGCACCCCCTGGCCGGCGCACCGGGCGCTGCCCGAGCTCCTCGGGCCCACGTCGTCCCCGGTGCTGTCCGCCGACGTCGAGTGGGCCGTCAAGGGGGACCACGTGGAGCCCGTCGTCCCCGTCAGCCGGTCCTTCGACGACTCCGCGCTGAGCGGGGCGATGGCCCTGACGGCCTGGCTGGCGCACCGGCTGCCCGCGGGTCACCCCGTCCGGGCCTGCCTGCCGCCCGCGCTCACGGCGGTCCGGCAGCGGCTGGCGGCCCCCGGGCTGCTGCTGACCGCCGGGCACTACACCTCCCTGCCCGACTTCCGCAGCGCGGCCGGCGCCCCGACCGAGACCGGCGAGGGGTACGAGCGCTACGGGGCGGTGGTCCTGGCCACCCACGACGACCGGCCGCGGCCCGCGCTGCGCACGGCGCTGCTGGACTCCACCGGTTCGGACCCGTACCTGCCGCTGCTGCGCGGGGTCGACCAGCGGCCGTCCGCGGCCGAGACGGCGCTGCGGCTCGCCCACGACCCGGCGTTCGCGGCCCTGCTCGCCGATCCGGGCGCGCCGGTGGCGGGTGCGGTCGCCGGGGACGGGACCTGGTGGACCCAGGACCCGAGCCGCAGCGTGCCCGAGCTGGTGGCGGAAGCGGAAGCCGCGTACGGGCTGGGCGCCGACGCCGCCGCCCTGTACCTGATGCTGCTCGCCATGCCCGACCCGACGGACCGCAACACGGCGCGGTGGACGGGCTGGAAGCCGGCCCGGATCAAGGCCGCGCGGGCCGAACTGGCCGCCGGCGAGCTGGTGGTCCAGGCCGCCCGGACCCGGGCCGGACGCACCCTGTTCCTGCCCGGCGGCTGGGCCGAGCCCGGTTCCCCGGTGCTGCCGGTGGAGCAGTGGAAGCTGCCGATGTACCCGGTGGCCCCGGGCGGCGGCCCGGTGCTGGGCGTGCTCGTGCCCACCGAGCCGGCCGCCGACCTCTACCGGCGGGCGTGGGGGCGGGTCCGGGAGGGCGACGTCCCGCGCTTCGAGCAGCTGAAGGTCAAGCGCACGGCGGGCCGCCGCCGCTGATCCCGGCGGAGCGGGTGCGGGGGCGGCCTGATGCGCCCCCGCACCCCTCCCCCTCCCCGAGCCCGCCCCGCCCTGCCCTGCCCTGCCCTGCCCCGACTCCCTTCGCTCTCTTCACACCTTTCGTTCGAGACTTCCCGAAGCCCAGAGGACCCGAGGAACCGATGACCGTCACCGAACAGCCCGCTCCCGCCCGGCAGGTCATGCCCGCCGAGGAGCGGTACGCCGCCGAACTCGCCTTCCTCGCCGCCCAGGACACCGGCCCCCGCCCGCCCGGCTGGGCACTGACGCCGCGCGCGGTCGTGACCTTCGTGTGCGGCAGCGAGGGGACCGAGCTGGCCCTGGCCAAGCGGCACGCCGGACTTCCGTCCAAGCTGGTGATCGCGCCGAAGTTCGTCGGCGAACGCGCCCTGGTGGAACGGTGCGTGGTGACCCTGGCCGGAGAGCGCGGACTGCTGCTCACCGGCGAGCCGGGCACCGCCAAGTCGATGCTGTCCGAACTGCTGTCCGCCGCCGTCTGCGGCACCAGCGCCCTGACCGTGCAGGGCACCGCGGGCACCACCGAGGACGCCTTCCGCTACGGGTGGAACTACGCGCTGCTCCTCGCCCAGGGCCCGACCCCGCAGGCCCTGGTCGACTCCCCCGTGCTCTCCGCGATGCGGACCGGGCGGGTGGCACGGGTCGAGGAGATCACCCGCTGCCTGCCCGAGGTCCAGGACGCCCTGGTGTCGATCCTGTCCGACCGGCGGGTCAGCGTGCCGGAACTGACCGCCACCGAGGACTCGTCGGTCAGCGCGGCCCCCGGGTTCACGGTCATCGCCACCGCCAACCTGAGGGACCGGGGCGTCTCGGAGATGTCCGCCGCCCTCAAGCGCCGCTTCAACTTCGAGACGGTCGCGCCGATCGCCGACCCGGACGCCGAGGCGACCCTGGTCCGCCGCCAGGCCGTCGCCGCCGTGCAGCGCGCCGGGGCGGCCTTCGGGGTGGACGACTCCGTCCTCGACGCCCTCGTCACCGTCTTCCGGGACCTGCGCTCCGGGCGCAGCGCCGAGGGCTGGGACGTGGAACGGCCCGGCACGGTCATGTCCACGGCCGAGGCCGTGCAGGTGGCGGCCTCGCTGGGGGTCGCGGCCGCGTACCTGCCCGGCGGCGACGTGCTGGACCTGCTGCCGGGACACCTGCTGGGTGTCGTGCGCAAGGACGACCCGGCCGACCACGGACGGCTGCTGGGCTACTGGGACGGCCCGGTCCGCCGCCGGGCCGAGGACGGCTCCGCGATGTGGCGCCGGCTCTGGGACCTGCGCGGGAGCCTGCGTTGACGGTCACCGATCCGCGGGAGGCGCTGGCGGCGCTCGCCGCGTCGCGCGAGCCCTACCTGCTGGGCGTACGCCACCACAGTCCCGCGCTCGCGGCGGTGGTCCCGGCCCTGCTGGAGGAGGCGGGGGCGGAGGTCGTCTGCGTGGAACTCCCGGCCGAGTTCCAGCCGTGGCTGGCCCACCTGGCCGACCCGGAGACGGTCGCGCCGGTGGCCCTGGCCGGGCTGGGGCGGGAGGGCCGCCTGGCCTTCTACCCGTTCGCGGACTTCTCACCCGAACTGGCGGCGCTCCGCTGGGCGCGGAGCCGGGGCGTGGAGGTCGTCTGCTGCGACCTCCCGCTCGCCGACCGGGGCTGGTCGGCAGACGCCACTGCGGCTGACCCCGCTGCGGCCGACGCCGCTCCGACCGGTCCCGCCCCCGCCGGGGCCGCCGACGGGACTGCGGACACGGCCGTCCCCGGGGCCGGGACGGACCGGGAGGCCGCGGCCGGCGGGTCCGCCGGAGCGGCGCCGGCCCGGTTCGCCGACGGGCTCGTCGCGGCCGGGAGCGGGCGCGAGGGGGACGACCTGTGGGACCGGGCCGTCGAGGTGCTGGCCCCCGGGTGCACCCCGGAGGCCGTGCGCCGCGCCGCGCTCGGCGTCGGCTGGGCCCTGCGGACCGACGCGCGCACCGTGTCCCCGGTCGACCTGGCCCGCGAGGCCCACATGCGGCGCGTGATCGCCGCCGCGGCCACCGGAGGCCGGGTGGCCGCCGTGATCGGCGCCTTCCACGCCCCGGCCCTGACGGCGTGCCGCTCCACGGCGGACGCCGTCGCCGGGGCCGTGGCCGATGCCGGGGCGGGGGCGCAGGACACGCCGCAGGAAGTCGTCAGCTCGTTCGTGGCGTACTCCCACGACCTGCTCGACTCCCGCTCCGGATACCCCGCCGGCATCCGGGACCCGCTCTGGCAGCAGGCCGTGCTCGAAGCGGGCGGCGACCCCGAACGGCTGCGGGAGGCCGCTTCGGTCGCCGTCACGGGCGTGTGCCGGGAGCTGCGCCGCGCCGGGCACACGGCGGGCACCGGGGAGGCCGCCGAGACCCTGCGGCTCGCCTGCGACCTGGCGGTGCTGCGCGGGCTGCCCGCGCCGGGCCGGGGGGAGATCCTGGAGGCCGTCCAGACGGTGCTCGGGCACGGCGAACCCCTGGGCCGGGGCCGGGCGCTGGCCCGCGCCCTGGAAGCCGTCATGGTGGGCACGGGCCGCGGCCGGACCACCCCGCACGCCCCGCGTTCCGGGCTCGGCCCCTCGGTGGAGGCGGAGCTGGCCGCGCTGCGGCTGCCGTCGCCCGAGGACCCGGCCGCCCGGGAGGTCCGCCTCGACCCGCTGCGTTCCGAGCTCGACGGGCGGCGCGAGGTGCTGCTGCAGCGGCTGCTGGTCTGCGGGGCCTCCTACGGGGAGCCCGTCGGGGTGGCCGCCACCGGCGACGGCACGGCCCTGGGGAGCAAGTGGCGGCTGTCCTGGACGCCGTCCGTCCCGGCCCGGCTGGACCTGGCGGGGGTCCGCGGCGTCACCGCCGCCCAGGCGGCCTCGGGGACGCTGCGCGAGCTGGCGCGCCGCGAGGCCGCCGAGGGCGGCCCGACGGCGGCGCAGGTGCTGACCGGGCTGGCCGCCGCCGCGCGCTGCGACCTGCCCGCGCTGGTCGACGTACGACTGGACGAGCTGGCGGCGGTCCTGCCGGAGAGTGCCGCGCCGGCGGAACTCCTGGACGCCGTCGACCTGCTGGAGGGGCTGCGCCGCGGCCACCTGCCCGGCGCCTCGGCCGGGGCCCGGGAGCGGTCCGCCGCTCTGGCCGGTGAGCTCCTCGACGCGGCCGTACGGGCCCTGCCCGGCCTCGCGGGGAGCGACGACCCCGCCGACGCGGGCACCCTGGTGGCCCTCGCCGACCGGGCCGCCGTCCGCCGCCTGGGCATGCGCATGGACGCCGCCCTGGCGGAACTGGCCTCCGGCGCGAGCCCGTTGATGCGGGGCGCGGCGCTGGCCGTACGGGTGCTGCTGGACCTGGACCCGGCCGCCGGGCTCGGCGAGCGGGCCGCCGCCTGGGTCGACGGCGCGGCGGGCCCCGACGGCCGGCGCGCCCTGGCCCGCCGGCTCACCGGCCTGCTCAGCGCCGCGGGACCGCTGCTGGACGCCTCTCCGGCGGCCCTGACCCCGCTGCTGGACCGGGTGGACGCCCTTCCCGACGAGGCGTTCCTGGAGCGGCTGCCCGCGCTGCGCGCCGGGTTCGACGTGCTCGCGCCGGCGGCGCGGGAGCGGCTGCTGGCGACCGTCACCGAGCGGCTCGGCGACCGGGTCGACCTGTCGCTGGACGCGCCGCCCGCGCTGCTCGCGCTGTGGGCCGCCGCGGACGCCGCCGGGCTCGCGGCGCTCAAGGACCTCCCGATGCCGGCGCGTCCGGTGGACGCCGAGGTCCCGGACGGGGCCGCGGAAGGGTCCGCGCCCGCGCGCCCGGAGCCGCGGGACGGCCGCCGGCTGGCGCCCGCCGACCGGTGGCGGCTGCTGCTCGGCAGGCAGCGCGACCGGCTGCCGGCCGGCGCGGGCCGCTACGCGCGGGCGCTGGACGAGCTGTACGGGGCCGGGCGCGGTGAGGGCTCCGGCGACGTGGGCCGCGCCGGTACCGGCGGCGGGGACGACCCGTCCTTCCCCACCGCCCGGGAGTGGGCGGCGGAGCTGGAGGCGCTGTTCGGCTCCGACGTACGGGAGGAGGTGCTCGCCGACGCGGCCGACGCGGGCCGCGCCGACGTGCTCGCGACGCTCGACCCGGGATCCGTACGCCCGTCCGTGGAGCTGCTGAGCTCGGTGCTCTCGCTCGCGGGCGGCATGCCGGAGCAGCAGCTCGCCCGGCTGCGCCCCCTGGTACGGCGGCTGGTCGACGAGCTGGCCAAGGAACTCGCCACCCGGCTGCGGCCGGCGCTCTCGGGGCTGGCCACCCCGCGCCCGACCCGCCGCCCGGGCGGCCCGCTCGACCTGGCGCGCACCCTGCGGGCCAACCTCGCGCACACCCGGCGGCTGGACGACGGCCGGGTGGTGGTGGTCCCGGAGCGGCCGGTGTTCAGCACGCGCGTCTCGCGCGAGGCGGACTGGCGGCTGATCCTGGTGGTCGACGTGTCCGGGTCGATGGAGGCCTCGGTGATCTGGTCGGCGCTGACGGCGGCGGTGCTGGGCGGGGTCCCGACCCTGTCCACGCACTTCCTCGCGTTCTCCACCGAGGTCGCCGACCTCACCGACCGCGTGGACGATCCGCTGTCGTTGCTGCTGGGGGTCCGGGTCGGCGGCGGTACGCACATCGCCGCTGGGCTCGCGCACGCGCGCACGCTGATCACGGTGCCGAGCCGCACGCTGGTCGTGGTGGTCAGCGACTTCGAGGAGGGCGCCCCGCTCGGGGGCCTGCTCGGCGAGGTGCGCGCGCTGGCCGCCTCGGGCGCCCACCTGCTGGGCTGCGCCGCGCTCGACGACGCGGGCGCGCCCCGGTACTCGGTGCCGGTGGCGCGGCAACTCGTGGCGGCCGGCATGCCGGTGGCCGCCCTCAGCCCCCTCGCCCTCGCCCGCTGGGTGGGCGACCGACTCCGTGGAGAACCCCGATGAGCGCCACCGTGTTGCCCCCCGTCGCCCCCGAGGTGCTGGCGGAGGCGGTGGAAGGCCTCAGCGCCCGGCTGCGCAAGCGGCTCGACGCCGCCATCGAGGCGTGCGGGGCGGGGGCCGAGGCCGGACCGGACGGCACGGTCGTGCTCCGCTTCGGTGAGGACGCGGTGGTCACCCTGAGCCCGGGCCCGTCGGGGACGGTCACGGATCCGGCCCAGGCCGTCTGCGCCTGCCTGCTGGCCCCCCGCTGCCTCCACCGCGCGGCCGCCCTGGGCGCGGCGCCCCTCGCGGATCCGGAGCCGGAGCCGGAGCCCCTCCGGGGGGCGGACGCGGAGACGGGGTCCCGACCGGGTACGGCCACGGAGCCCTCCCCGGAGACGGGCCCGGGTTCCCACCCGGAGGCCGGGACGAGCGCCCCCGCAGGATCGGAGACGGGCGCCGGGGCCGGCCCGCGCCCGGCCACGGGGGCCCTCCCCGGGGCCGGGACGAACCCCCTCGCGGGGCCGGATGCGGTCCTGGGGGCGAACCCCGGAACCGGATCCCACCCGGCCCCGGGAAGCTTCCCCGAGGCGGGCACCGGAACCGGACCTCACACGGCCTCGGGGTTCCTCCCCGGGGCCGGGGCGACGGCCCTCGCGGGGCCGGGGGCCGCAGCCCGTCCTGCGGCGGGCTCCGAGCCGCTCCCGGAGGACCGCGTGCAGGCGCGCCCCGGAGCGGCTGCCACCGGTGCCGCGGGGCGGGCGGCGGCGGACGGGGCCGCCACGGCCCCGGTGACGGCTGCCCAGCGGGCGGCCGGGGCCGGGTTGTGGGCGGTCGGGGCCGAGGCGCTGGCCGCCGGGGTCACCGCCGCCGGCGCGGTGGCCCAGGCGGAACTGCTGCGCGCCGCGCACACCGCGCGCCTGGCCGGGCTGCCGCAGGCCGAGGCCGCCGCACTGCGCGTCGTACGGGGTCTGCGCGCCGCACGGGAACGGCACGCGGCGCAGCGCCTCGGCGACCTCGCCGCCGCCTTCCGCGAACTGCTGGCCTCCGCCGCGCTGCTGGCGTCCGGCACCGGCGGTCCGGGTCTGACCGGCGGGGGCCGCCGCGCCTACACCGCCGGGGGCAGCCTGCGCGTGTACGGCCTGTGCCGGGAGCCGGTGCTGAGCGCCACGGGTTACGGGGGCGTGGTCACCCACCTGTTGGACGCGGACGGCTGCGCCTACTCCCTGTCGGACGTCCGGCCCGGCGGTCTCGCCCGCGCCCGGGGTGCGGGGGCCGCCTCCGTCGCCCTCGGCGGAGGGGTCCTCGACCACGCCGGGCTGGCCCGGGCGGGCCTGCGCATCGTCGGCGCGACGGTCTCCGCCGACGGGCGGCTCGGCGCCGGACGCGGGGTGCGGGCCACGCCCATGCCCGTGACGCCGTGGACGGCGGAGCCGCTGGCCGCGCTGTTCGCGCGCCCGGTGGCGGAAGCCGTGGCCGGGCTGCTGTCCCGGGACGAGGCCGAACCGGGCCTGCTGGGCTGTGACGTCGAGGTCGTCGGCGCGGCCGGGGAGCACCTGCTCGTACGGGAACCCCGCGCGGACGCCCCGTTGCTGCGGCTGCGTCCCGCGCATCCGCATCCGGAGCTGGCCCACACCGCCAACCTGCGCCGCCTGGCCGGGTATCCGGGGCTGGCGGTGCGGGTCCTGGGACGCCCGGACCCGGACCGCGCGGCGACGCTGAGCCCCCTGGCGGTGGGGCCGGTGCCCGGGGCCGCGTACACGCTGCGGCTGCCGCCGGAGTGGCACGACCGGGCCGATCTGGGCTACGACCGGCTCCAGGGAAGCCACTTCCCGGGCGAGGCCCCCGTGGCCGCGGCGGAGGCGGTGGTGCCGGGCCCGGACCCGTTGGCCGACGCGCCGCTGTGGCGGGTGGGGCGGCTGCTGGAGACGGGGGTCGCCGGCGGCCGCCGCGCGGTGGCCGAAACCGCGCGGGGTCCGCAGCCGCTGACGGCCTACGGTCCGTTGCGGCGGGCCGGGTTCGGGGCGGCGGCGGACCTGGCGGCCGCCCTCGTGGCCGAAGCGGACCGGCGCCCCCGGGACGTGTTCGGCCGGCTCACCGATCCCTCGTCGGACGGCTACGCCTGGGCCTGGCTGGCGGCGTCCACCCACCTGAGGGCGGCCCGGCGCTCCCTGGTCACCGCCTCCTGGACCTGACCGCCCCGGCGGCGGAGGCCGCCCCGTCCGGACGGCCGGTCCACCGGCGCGGGGGCGTCGGCTCCGTCGGCGGGGCGGGGCGGGCGGGAACCCCGCCGCCCGGGTCCGCCCGTCCGCCTCCACCACGGGCGGGTGACCCCGCCGCCGTCCGGGCCGGCCCCTGCGGCGGGGCCAGTCCCCGTACGCCCCCGACCCCCGCGCGTCCTCGGCACGGAACACGGGACGCGGGGCGCGAGGCCGGAGCGCGGAGCGCGGAGCGCGGGGCCCGGAGCGCGGGGCCCGGAGCGCGGGGCCCGGAGCGCGGGGCCCGGAGCCCGGAGCATGGGGCCGGGGGACCGGTGCGGGAGGCGGCTCCGGCGTGGGCGGGGCGCGATGCGCTCTCTGTTTTCGGCCAAGTCCCGTGGGCGTTCGGCCCGGTCCCGGCGGCATCGGCCGCCCGCGCGCGGGGGCCGGACCTGCTGCCGGTGCGGCCGGATTTGGGCCCTCGACTCGACGTCCATGACGATTCCACCCTTTCTGGACCCGGCGCTGCCCACACTCTTCCCGGGAGGGCCCCGCACCGCGGCCGGCCCCTGAGCGGAGGGGGCTCGATGACACCGGAGGGCTACCACCACGTACGGGCGCGCGGCCGCAGCCGGGGGCCCGGGGAGCGGATGACCGCCGGGGGTCTGGCGCTCGTCGCGCTGGTGGCCGTGACCGGGGTCGCCGCCGTGCACGGCCCGGCCGTGGCCCTGGCCGCGGCCCTCGCGGCGGTGGCCGTCGCGGGATGGCGCACGCTGAACCGGGCCGCGCGCCCCGCCGCCCTGCGGATCACCCTGGCGGAGTTCGACGCCATGGGCCACGAGGAGTTCGCGTACGCGGTGCGCGACCTGCTGGTCCGGGACGGCTGGGGCGCTCGGGGGGCCGCCGGGGTGATCGGCGGTGGCGCTCGGCACGACCGCGTCCTCGTCCGTGCCCGGCACACCCGCGCGGGCGCCGCCGGGGCCACCGTCGGCACGTCGGTGATGGCCGAGGCGATGGGCGCGGCGGATCCGGCACACCGGGCCGACCACACCCTGGTGGTCACCAACGGCGGCCTCACCCAGGACGCCAAGGCATGGGGCGACCGGCACGGCGTGCGCTGGATCGACCGCGAGCTGCTGCGCCGCTGGGCGGAACAGGGAGCCCCGCTGGCGGACTTGCTGCGCCCGCCGCCGGACCGGCCGCGCCGACCGGAGCGACGCGCCCTGCGGACCCGGTAGGGCCCGGCAGGACACAGCGGGCCCCCCGGGACCCGGTCGGGTCCGCCGAGGAGGCCCCGCGCGGGTGCTCCTACGATGGCGGCACCGACGAAGGAGCACCGTGGATCCCAGACCGCCGACGCCCGCCCACCGGCTCGGACCCCACCCGTTGACCGAGGAGGGCATCGCGGCCCTGCTGGCCCGCTACGAGTTCGGCGACTCCTGCCTCCGTCGCGTCGTCCTCGATCAGGAATACGGACCGCGTGCGGCGGGGGGACGGCTCGCCAGGCTCGTCGTCGACGCCAGGGTCGTGGGCGAGGGCCTCCGCTGGGAACCGGTGTGCCTGGAGCTGCACGACGTACGGCGTTTGCGCATCGACGAGAGCGTGGGCTTCTCCTGGGTGCTCTACGACCCCCCGCGGTTCACCCGCTTCGACGGGCTGTTGCAGGTGGACCTGTGCGCCGAACGTTTCGGGAGCCTGCGCCCGGAGAGCGCCGCCGAGGTCTTCGAGGGCTCGCAGCTGGTCTTCGAGGCGGTCGGTGGCAGCTGGAGCGCGCTGCATCCGTGGCAGCGGTAGGACCGCCGAACACTCCGCACCGCCCGGTGCGGGGTTGGTTGTCCGGTTATGGGTAGTCTTCCCGGGTCAGCGCGGAGTCTCGTCGGGGTGGGTCATGGGTCGTCAGTCAGGTGTGCGCGGCGCGGCGGTGGTGGTGGCCGTGCTGCTCGGTATCAGCGGATGCGGTGGGCCGGGGTCCTCCGGGGACGGCAAGACCGGGGTTACGCCCGGACCGGGCCCGGCCTCCGGCACGTCCAGGGGCGCGGGTTCCGCCCCGCCGGCTCCCTCGGGGGCCGCCGGACAGCCGGCCCCCGGGGACGTGCTGCCCGGGATGGTCAGCGCGGCCGTCGCCCGGACCCAGCTGGCGGCGCTGACGACGGGCAAGCCCGGCACGATGGCCGGGTACAGCCGCGACAAGTTCACGCACTGGGCCGAGCAGGGCAACAAGTGTGACACCCGCGAGGTGGTCCTCAAGCGGGACGGCGCCGATGTCACGCAGGACGCCGAGTGCCGGGCCCTGACGGGCCGCTGGAAGAGCCTCTACGACGGGGTGACCGTCACCGAGGCCGCGAAGCTGGACATCGACCACATGGTGCCGCTCGCCGAAGCCTGGCGCTCGGGCGCCGCCGCCTGGGACGCGGCCCGGCGCAAGGCCTTCGCCAACGACCTGACGCGGCCGCAGCTGCTGGCGGTCTCGGCGTCCTCCAACCGCTCCAAGGGCGACCAGAGCCCCGACCTGTGGCAGCCGACGGACAAGTCGAGCTGGTGCCAGTACGGGCGCGCCTGGACCACCGTCAAGTCCCACTACGGGCTGACCGTCACCGACGGCGAGAGGGCCATGCTCACCACCATGATCGACACCTGCGCCTCGTGACCGGGCCCGAACGCACCTGGCAGGACGAGGTCCTCGCCGGTCCCGGCGGGGCCATGACCGACGAGGTCGGGGTCATCACCGGCCCGCTCACCCTGCGGACGACCGGCGGGGCGGCCGGCACGGTCCGGTTCGCGATCCAGTACACGGACGCCGACGAGTGGTACACGCTGACCGGCAGCCCGGTGGCCCACGGCGATCCGTACGCCCTGCACAGGGCCGCGCTGCGCGCCGTCCGCGCCGGCGGCGGGGCCGTGGCACCGGCCCCGTCCCGCTGACCGGCCGGCCCGGTGCGAACCCGATGGCCCGCGGACGGCCCGGCTGACAGACTGGTCCGACGTGATCACTCCAGGAGGCATACCGATGGCTGACGCACCACAGACCCCGCAGGCGGACGGGGCGGCGGCGGACGTCCCGCAGGACGAGTCCCCGGCCGACGAGGCCAAGCGCAAGTTCCGCGAGGCGCTGGCGCGCAACGCCGCGAGCGCCCAGTCCCAGCAGTCGCACCAGAGCCGGGCGAAGGTGCAGGGCTCCAGCGCCGGCGCCGGGGGCAAGAACAAGAAGGTACGCCGCAAGACCGGCTGACACCGGGGCCGGGCCCGGGCCGGCTCGGCCCGGCGCCGTCGGGGAGCGTGCCGGTGGTCGCCGGGGGCCGCCTGGAGCCCGGGGCGGCCCCCGGCGACCACCCGGCCACGACGCGAATCATTGCGCCGCATGGGTGATCGGCGATAACCCCTGGACGCGGGGGCAGTTGATCAGGACGTCCCGCCGGGGACAGCTCATGCGACAGAAGGATCCCCACAATGCTCAAGAAGTTCATGGCCACCGCCGCGGTCACCGCCTCCGTACTGGGCACGGGCGCCCTCGCGGCCTCCCCGGCGATGGCGATCGGGAACGACGACGGCGTGAACACCGTCAACGGCAACGGCGCCTCGCAGATCTACGGCAACCAGGAGACCAAGGGCAACCAGAGCCCGCAGCTCAGCGCGATCCAGGGCTCGCTGAACAAGCTCTGCGTCGGCCTGCCCGCGAAGGTCAACGCGCAGTCGGTCCTCGCCGCCCTCAACATCGGCGTCCAGGACATCAACGTCCTGTCCAACCCGCAGAACCAGCAGTGCGCCGAGAACTCCACCCAGGCCAAGGGTGACGAGTCGCTGTCGCACATCGTGGACAACATCCCGGTCCTGTCCGGGAACCTGTCCGCCGGCAGCTGACCCCAGCGGCATCCGGAACGGCGTGACGGCCACGGTCGTCACGCCGTTCCGGCGTTCGCGGAGTCCCGTGCCGAACCCGGAAAGCTTTGGTCTAGACCTTGACAGGTCCAGACCATCTTCGCTTCAGTGGCGGTAGCCGTCGCCCCCCACCCCTCGCGACGATTCCCCCCACCCCAGGAGCAGTTACGTGATACGCGCCCTCCGCCGCCGTACCCTCTCCCTCGCCGCGGCCGCCGCCGTGACGCTCGGCCTCGCCGTCGCCCTGCCCGCCTCCCCCGCCGCCGCGGCCCCCGCCTGCGCCTCGGCCTGGACCTCCTCCGCCGTCTACACGGGGGGCACGAGCGCCTCGTACAACGGCCACAACTGGCAGGCGAAGTGGTGGACCCAGGGCGAGACGCCGGGGACCACCGGCCAGTGGGGCGTCTGGTCGGACCAGGGCTCCTGTGGCGGCGGGGGCACGGACCCGGACCCCGGCACCGGCAACCCCTCCGGTTTCGTGGTCAGCGAGGCCCAGTTCAACCAGATGTTCCCGAACCGGAACCCGTTCTACACGTACAACGGCCTGGTCGCGGCCCTGTCCGCCTACCCCGGCTTCGCCAACACCGGTGACGACACGGTCAAGCGGCGCGAGGCGGCCGCCTTCCTCGCCAACGTCTCCCACGAGACGGGCGGGCTGGTGTACATAGTGGAGCAGAACACCGCCAACTACCCGCACTACTGCGACGCCTCCCAGCCCTACGGCTGCCCCGCGGGCCAGGCCGCCTACTACGGGCGCGGCCCCATCCAGCTGAGCTGGAACTTCAACTACAAGGCGGCGGGCGACGCCCTGGGCATCAACCTCCTCGCCAACCCCTACCTGGTCGAGCAGGATCCGGCGGTCGCCATGAAGACGGCGCTCTGGTACTGGAACACCCAGAACGGCCCCGGCACGATGACCGCCCACGCCGCCATGGTCAACGGCGCGGGCTTCGGCGAGACCATCCGCTCTATCAACGGGTCCCTGGAGTGCAACGGCGGCAACCCGGCACAGGTGCAGAGCCGGGTGAGCAAGTACCAGAGCTTCACGCAGCTGCTGGGCGTCACGCCGGGCAACAACCTCGGCTGCTGACGCGGCCCCCCGGGCACCGAGCGGGTCGCGCCCCGGGGCGGGACCCGCTCAGTGTCCGCGCAGCGCGGTGGCCAGTTGGGCGCGGGAGCGGACCTCCAGCTTCTGGTAGATCCGGGTGAGGCGGGCCTCCACCGTCTTCACGCTCAGGAAGAGCTTCGCGGCGGCCTCCTGGTTGCTGGCTCCCCCGCCCACGAGCAGCGCCAGTCTGGCCTCGGCCTCGGTCAGGGCCGCCACCCCGGGGTGCGGGGCGGCGGTCTCGGGCGGGGTCTCGCGGGCGAGGCCGAGCCAGGGCTTGGCCCCGGCCCCCGCGAAGACCTCGGCCGCCGCCGACAGGGCCGCGCGGGCGGGCGCCCGGCGCCGGCGCCGGCGTTCCACCCGGGCCAGCGCGAGGAGCGTACGGCCCTGTTCCAGGGGCAGCCCGAGGGCCCCGAACCGCTGCGCGGTCAACTCCAGCAGGGCGACCGCCGGTTCCGGTTCGCCCTGTGCCGACCGGCACAGGGCCCGGGCCCGGTCCAGGGCCGCGACCACGGTGGTCCGCCCCAGGGAGCGGGCCACGGGGGTGACCCGGTCCAGCAGTTCCCCGGCCCCGGCGGGATCGTCGGCGGCGACCAGGGCCTCGGCGAGCTCCCCGTGCCAGCGCAGGACCGAGGGGTCCACCACCTGCTGGGCCTCCTCCAGCGCGGCGACCCGGCGCAGCGTGGCGACGGCCTTCGCGGCCTCCCCGGTGGCCAGTTCGACGGTGCCGAGGGCGTACAGCGACCGCGACAGGAAGACCTGGTCCTGTTCCTCCTCGGAGGCCTGGATGCCCCGGCGGGCGTATCCGGCGGCGCGCGCGAAGCCGCCGGCCGCGGCCTCGGCCGTGGCGGCGACGTACCAGGCCGGTCCGGGCGACAGGCCCGCCTCGATGGTCAGTTCCAGCGCGCGGCGGGCGTGCGCGGCTCCGGCGGCGCAGCGGCCGCGCCGCAGTTCCACCTCGGTGAGGCTGCGCAGCACCTCGAAGACGTCCTCGGCGGATCCGGTGCGCTGTACGGCGGGCAGGAGCACGAGGAGCTGACGGCGGGCGTCGGCGAGCCGGTCGTCGAAGAGGGCGTGGCGGACGGCCAGGTACTGGGGCGCGTTGCGCATCCCGAGGGGGACCTCGGGCGCGGGCAGGGCGAGGGCCTCGGCGAGGATGTCCTCGGCGTCCGGGCACCCGAGGATGCGGCCCATGCGGGCCCGTACGGTCAGGGCCATGGCCTCGGCCACCTGGTCCCCGCCGGCCTTGGCGAGGGCGCCGGCCTCGGCGGCGGCGTCGCGGGAGCGCACGGGGTCGCCGTCGCCGATGTTGTGCTTCCAGGCGATGCGCAGTTGGACGGCGGCCCGCAGTGAGGGGTCGCCCGCGGCGTCGGCCAGGGCGTGGGCGATGGTCTCGTCGACGTCGGCGAGGGCCTGCCCGGCGGCGTCGATCACGGCGAGCCGGGCGCGTACCCGCTGGGCGGGCGAGGCGTCGCGGGCGAGGACGGCGCGGGTGGCGCGGCGGGCGAGGTCGGCGCGGCCGGCCCAGCCGGCGTCCTCGGCGGCGGCGACGAGCCGGGCGAGTTCCTCGCGGGGCAGGCCGAGGGGGGTGCGTTCGGCGGCGAGCAGACCGAGTTCGGCGGCGAGGGCGCGCTGACCCCGGCGCCGGCACGCGGCGGCCGCGTCGGTGATCTGGGCGGCGAGGTCCGCGTCGGGGGTGTCGACGGCCAGCGCGCGGTGGCGCACGGCCTGGACGGGGTCGTCGACGGCGGCGGCGAGGGCGGCGTGTCCGGCCGAGCGCTCCGGCCAGCCGGCGTCGGCGGCCAGGGCCGTCGGCAGGGCACCGGCCGTGAAGGTGACGGCTCCGTCCTCCCCCACGGTGACCAGCGCGGCCCGTTCGGCCTCCGCGAGTTCCGCTTCGGCGTCGGGGCGGCCGGCGCGGCGCAGCAGCGCGGTGGTGGGGCGGGCCGCGAGGGCGGCGAGGAGCAGGGTCCGCCGGGCGCGGGCGGGGGCTTCGGCGAGGAGCCGACGGGCGACCTCGCGGGCCTGGCCGGAGACGGGCGGGGTGTCGGCGTGGTGGGCGGCGCCGCCCGGTCCGCCGCAGGCCTCGGCGAGGGAGTGCCCGAGGGCGAGGGCGAGCCGCGGGTTGCCCCCGCTGGCCTGGTGGACGCGGCCGGCGAGGCGGGCGGGCAGGCCGTGGCGGAGCAGGAGTTCGGCGACCTGGTCGGCGCCGAGCGGGGGGACGCGGACGACGGGTGTGCCGGGGCCGCAGAGGGGTTCGGCGACGGGGGCGCCGCCCTGGACGCATTCGGCGACGAGGACCCGTACGCGGGGCGGGGTGAGGCGCAGGACGAAGCGGAGCAGGTCGGTGCTCTCGGCGTCGAGCCACTGGGCGTTGTCCAGGACGAGCAGGACGGGGCCCGGGACGGACAGGGTGCGCAGCACCTCGACGACGGCGAGGCGCAGCGCGACGTGGTCGCGGCCGGCTCCGGGGTCGTCGGCCTCGCGGCGGAGCAGGGCGATGGCGGTGCGCTGGGGTCCGGCGAGGCGTTCGAGGGCGGTGCGGGGGACGGAGGCGAGCAGGGTGGCGGCGGCGGCCTCGGGTATCGCCTGGTCGGCGGCTTCGGGGGCGAGCCGCAGGACGGTTTCGCGGCGGCCCGCGGCGGCGGCCGCGACGGCGCGCGCCACCTCGGTCTTGCCCGCTCCGGCGGGTCCGGTGAGAACGGCCCGGCCGTGCGTGGTCAGCGCACGGTGGACCGCCTCGATGAGTTCGCGTTGTCCGACATTGGTGTGTCCCACCCCGGTGTCAGCGTGCCCCGTCGCCGCCACGCACAGCCACCAGCCTTTCGCGCCCCAGTTCTGTGCCTTTCCTGTGAGACGCGACAATACGAGGTCAGCCGCCGGACGGACCCGGATTGTGACGCAGAATTCAGTCCGCATTCAGTACGTGGACAGGAATGCGCGACGGGCCTGCCGGTACGGGAGGTACCGGCAGGCCCGCGCGCTGGAGATTGGTCCGTACCATCGGCCCGTCAGGACGGAGTTGGGGGGCTCCGTCGTGGGCCCGGACCGGTCAGAAGCCGAGGTTCCAGGAGTCGATCCTGCCGGTGTCGCCGCCGGCGTTGTCGTTCACCCGGAGCTTCCAGGTGCCGTTCGCGACCTCGGAGGAGGCGTTGACGGTGTACGTCTGGTTGATGTTGGCGGTGCCGCCGCCGGCCCGGTTGTGGAGCGTGTAGACGGAGCCGTCGGGGGCGACCAGGTCGACCTTGAGGTCACCGATGTAGGTGTGCACGATGTTCACGCCCACCTGGAGGGTGGCCGGGGCGTTGCCGGTCACGCCGGAGACGGTGATCGGGCTCTCCACGGTGGCGTTGTCACCGATGGCGAAGTCCGTGGTGTTCTCGAACTTCGGGGTGGTGGGGGTGGAGGTGACCGCGTTCACGGTCGCGGCCGCGTCCGCGAGGCCGGCGCCGCAGCCGCCGGTGCAGGTGCCGGCGAGCGGGCGGGCGTTGGCCTTGATGGCCGCCTCGACCTGGGCCGGGGTCAGCGACGGCTTGGCGGCGACGAGCAGCGCGGCGAGGCCGGCGACGTGCGGGGCGGCCATGCTGGTGCCCTGGTACGGCTTGTAGATCTCGGCGCCCGGCGTGGTGGTGCCGGCGTTGAGGGAGGAGAGGATGCCGTTCTCGGGGGTGGTGACGGTGCCGGGCGTGTCGGTGGCGCGGCGGGTCTCACCGCCCGGGGCGGCGACGTCGATGATCGCGCCGAAGTTGGAGTAGAAGGAGCGGTCGCCGGTGCGGTTGGTGGCGGCGACGTTGATCACGTTGTTGCAGCTGGCGGGGGAGAACCCGGCCGCGTCCGCGTTGCTGTTGCCGGCGGCGACCACGACGGTGGTGCCGCGGGCGACGGCCGCGTTGATGGCGTTCTGGTAGCTGGCGGTGCAGGCGCCGGAGCCGCCGAGGCTCATGTTGATGACCTTGGCGGGGGTGGCGTTCGCCGGGACGCCGGCGACGGAGCCGCCCGACGCCCAGGTGATGGCGTCGACGATGTCCGAGGTGGCGCCGCCGCACTTGCCGAGCACGCGGACCGGCTGGATCTTGGCGTTGTAGGCGATGCCCGCGACGCCCTTGGCGTTGTTGGCGGCCGCGGCGATGGTGCCCGCGACGTGGGTGCCGTGCCAGGAGGAGTCGCTGGCCTTGGAGCCGGTGCCGCACTCGCCCGCAGCGCTCCAGTCGCCCTGGTCGGCGGGGTTGTTGTCGCGGCCGTTGCCGTCGCGGGCGGCCGTCGAGCTGCTGATGAAGTCGTAGCCCGCGACGATGTTGGGCGCCACGTCGGAGTGGGCGACGTAGCCGGTGTCGATCACGGCGACGGTGACGCCGGAGCCGGTGGTCTTGTCCCAGGCGGCGGGCACGTTCATGCCGGCGGTGGGCTCGAAGAGGTCCCACTGCTTGGCGTACTCGGTGTCGTCGGGGGTGCTCATCGCGTAGGCGCGGGAGTCGGGCTCGACGTAGGCGACGTCCGGGTCGGCACGGAACTGGGCCATCACGTCGGCCGCTTCGGCAGGGGCGACGGCTCCGCCGAGGTTGACGAGGGCGGCTCCGGTGCCGAGGCGGCGGTCGAACTTCGCCTTCTTGCCGGCCTTCTTGCCCTTGGCGGCCGCGTCGTCGGCGGCGGCGGTGTTGGAGCCGGCCTCGGGGGCGCTGGACTTGTATCCGACGATCAGGTTCTCCACCGGCGCGGCGGCGGGGGCGGCGGGGGCCGCGGCGGCCGGGAGGGTGCGGGCCGGGTCGTTCCCCCCGGTGACGGCCACGGAGGCGGTGGCGGAGCCCGCCAGCAGGGTGACGGAGATGGCCGCCACGGATATGAGCCGACGTCTGGTTGCGTGCACGGTGTTCCCCTTCGCGGGCCGATTCCGGGCAGGCCGGAGCGGCCGGTCGGTGCAGTGTGGGAGGTGATCGGGCCGCGGCGCCGGGGGCGGGCTGGTCAGGCCCGCTCCGGCCGCCGCCGCACGCCGCGTCGTCCGGCCGCGACGGTGGGACCGGACAACTGCGTACCCGCGATCCGCGCGCCGTCGAAGGGCTTCACACCATGTGGGGTTGGTGCGGGGGCCGTTCGGGATGCGGAAGATCGCCGGTGGGCAGACAGTAGGCAACGCGGGGGTGAACCCGATACGGGGAAAACCCTTGTCCGGACCCTGGCGGCCCCCCTCCCCCTACCCCGCCGCTCCCCCTGGGGCGCCCCGGGTCACCTGGGGTTGAGCCTGCGGAAGTGGGTCCAGCTGGTCTCGTTCGGCTCGGTCCACTTCTCGGGGGCGCGGGCGAACTCGGGGTGGTGGGCGGCGATGTACGCGCGGGTGCGCTCGGGCACCTCGGCGTAGGAGCCGAGTTTCACGCCGCGGCAGTGGAAGGTGAGGCCGCCGGGGCGTTGTCCCTGCTCCATCCAGGGCAGCCAGGGCGACTGGCGGGTCCAGGACATGGTCGCGGGCACGCTCGGGGCGTCGCCCGCGAGGGCGGCGGCGGGGGCGAAGAACTGGAAGAGCTCCAGGGCCCGGTAGGTGTCGTCGGCGGAGTTCAGCGGGTAGTCCGCCACGGGCAGCGGGGAGGGATAGGAGAGGGGGATCTCCAGGCTGAAGCAGACCTGGTCGCCGAGCTCGGTCCGGGGGACGGGGAAGGGCCGCCACCTCTGGTTGGCAGGGTCGTTCCAGACGTGGACGACGGGCTTGCCCTGCCAGGTCTCGAGGATCTCGCGCGTGCCCGGGTCGAGGTAGAAGGCCGCCTCCCGGGAGAGCATCCGGTACCCGCCGGCCCCGCCGCCACCGGCTGCCCCGGCTGCCCCGGCTTCCTCGGCTCCCCCGGCTTCCTCGGGTTCGAGGCGGGCCACGTTGACGCCCTCGAAGCCGAAGAGGCGGCGGTAGGGCTCGCCGGGGGCCCAGGAGTGGACGTCGCCGGACCACCAGTAGGTGACCTCCTCGCCGTCGAGGGAGACGCGGGTGCGGGCCAGGGAGTGCAGGAGCTCTTCCGGTGTCATACGGAGAACTCTGCGCGGCCCGCGCGCGGCCCGGCAAGGACCGGACGGGCCAACTCCGCGGGGTGCCGGTACCCGTGGGGCACGGGACGGACGCCGTCCCGCGGGGTAGGGAACGCCCGGCGCCGGGGACGGGTTCGGCGCCCGGAGCCGCCGTGCCGTAGGACCCGCACAACCCCCGGCGCCGGCCCTCGTGCGGATGCCCGGTTGACGGCCGTGCCGGGCACCGGCAACCGTGACCGCCATGGGCAACGAACACCGACTGCTGGCGCTCCTGGTCTGCCTGGTGCTGGGCACCGGGCTGACGGCCGCCGTGCTGGGCGCCACCCGGGCGGCCGGATCCCGCCAGGCCTCCGTGGCGGGTGCCACCGTGGACATACGCGAGGTCGCGCCCGGCCCGCAGGGGCCTCCCCCGACCTCGGCCGGGGGCTCCCCCGGCTCGGTGACGGTGGACTGCGGGCGCAACGAGGAGGGCCACTGGAACGAGGACAACCTGGTGGTCTCGCCGGGCCTGCGGGCGGGCGCCCACCACACCCACGCCTACGTGGGCAACCTCTCCACGGACGCCCTGTCGACCGACGCCTCGCTCGCCGGGGCCGCCACGAGTTGCGCGGGCGGCGACCGCTCCACCTACTACTGGCCGGTGCTGCGCCGGGTGGACCGGCCGGGAAGCGGTCCCCACGAGCACTCGGCCGGGCACGGCAACGCCGGGGAGATCCTGCCCGAGGCCTCCGTGACCGTGGAGTTCCGCGGCAACCCGGTGAGCAAGGTGGTTCCGATGCCCCGGTTCCTGCGGGCGATGACCGGCGACGCCGTCGCGTACACGGCGGGGGCGCGCGCCGACGTCCGGGCCCGCTGGGGCTGTTCCGGGTTCCCCGACCGGTCCACCACCGACTACCCGCGCTGCCCGGCCGGCTCCCTGGTCACCCGTACGCTCGTCTTCCCCAGCTGCTGGAACGGGCTGGACACGACCGCCCCCGACCACCGCTCGCACCTGCTGTTCCCCTCCCCGCAGGGGGTGTGCCCGCAGGGCACCTTCCCGGTGCCCGAGCTGCGCCTGTCGCTGGCGTACGCGGTGGCTCCCAGTGTGCCGATCGCGCTGGATTCCTTCCCGGAGCAGCGGCACAGCCCGCGGACCGATCACGCGATGTTCGTCGACGTGATGACGGACGCGCAGATGGACGCCCTCGTCGCCTGCCTCAACGAGGGACGGGAGTGCCGGACCTGAGTGACGCAGGTCACGTGAACCGTACGTGCGCCCAGGGCGTGTTCCGACCGCACCAGGTAACACCAGGCGGACGGAGAGGGTGAGATGGCCGGACCACTGTGGCCCCGCACTCGGCGGGGCTCGACGGACGAGGCACTGATCAGGTCGGTCTACGAGGAGCACGGCAACGCCCTGCTCGCGTACGCCACCCGGCTGACCGGGGACCGGGCAGCCGCCGAGGACGTCGTGCAGGAGACACTGATCCGGGCCTGGCGGCATTCCGAGGTCCTGGTCAACGGGAAGGGTTCGGTGCGCGGCTGGCTGCTCACGGTGGCCCGCAACATCATCACGGACCGGTACCGCGCCAAGGCCGCGCGGCCGCCGGAGGTCTCCGGCGCGGCGGCCGCTCCCCCGGTCGAGGGGGACCACGCGGACGCGGTGGTGGACACCATGACGGTGCTCGGCGCGCTGGACCGGCTGACGCCGGAACACCGCGACGTGCTGACGGAGTTGTACTACCGCCAGCGCAGTGTCGCCGAGGCCGCCGACCGCCTCGGCATACCCGCCGGTACGGTCAAATCCCGTTCGCACTACGCGCTCAAGGCCCTGCGCGAGGTGTTCGCGGACGGCACCGGGGACGGCGCCGGGAACAGACGATCAGGCCGGCCGCCCCAGCAGCCCGGCGGACTGCGGGAGGTGGTGGCGTGAACCGGCAGCGGCACGAGGAGGAACTGCTCGGCCCGTACGTGCTCGGTGTCCTGGACGAGGACGACGTACGGCGTGTCGAGGAGCACGTCGGCGATTGTGTGCGGTGCCGTGAGGAGGTGGCCGCGTTGCGCGAGATGGAGGGGGTACTGGGCGAGGTGCCCGAGGAGGCGTTCCTCGAAGGGCCTCCGCAGGGAGGCGATCTGCTGCTCCAGCGGACCCTGCGGCAGGTGCGCGGGGAGCGGGCGGCGTCCGCGCGGCGCCGGGTGGGGCTGGCGGGTCTGGCGGTGGCGGCTTCGCTCGCAACCGTGTTCTGGGCCGGGACACAGCTGGGCGGGGACCGGGAGCCGGTCGGGGCACTGCCCGCGCCGCCCTCCCCGACGGCCTCGGCGGTGCCTCCGGCGCCCGTACCGGGGACCAGGGTGGCCTCCGCGACGGACCGGGGCACCGGTGCGCGGATGAACGTACAGGTGACGCCCGCGGCGAAGTGGGTGCGGGTGCACGCGGCGGTGACCGGGATCCCGGCGGGCGAGCGGTGCCGACTGGTGGTGGTGGCCAAGGACGGTACGCGTTCCACCGCGGGCGGCTGGGTCGTGGGCACGGCCGAGCACGGCGAGGGCAAGGGGGCGTCGCTGGACGGCTCCGCGGCCGTGGACCCGGCGAACGTCAAGGAGGTCCTGGTGGAGAACGAGTCCGGCCGGACCTTCGTGTCCGTCCCCGTGTAGCGGGAGGCGTTCCCGGGCCTTCGGGCCCGGGACGTGACGGAGCCCGGGAGCATGTCCAGCTCCCGGGCTCCTGTGTGCCACCCAATTGCGCACACCGGCTGCGTTTAAGAGCGGGGATCAAGGTGAGGCCGACGTGTTCTGCCTTTGAACTACCGCGCCATGCAAGAGGCGCAGGAGGGACTTGAACCCCCATCCGTCAGTGATCGTCCCTGCTCGGTCGATCCGGTGTTCGGCGGCGAATACTGAGACTGGAGCGATAATCTGAAATTCAAGGGGCCGCCTCTTCCGGCTTGGGCCACCCCGGCACGTGGTACCGGGGGAGGGATTCGAACCCCCAACTGACACCCCTGCTTCAGCTTCAACATCAGTTTCAGCTTGCGCTCTCGCGCACCCCCTGCGATACAGGGGGCGTTCTGTGGGCTACCGGAACAGGTAGCCGAACACCGCGTCGCCGACCCGCTCGTCGGTGACCTCGGTGCCGTTGGCCTCCTCGCGGGCGAACTTCACGGCCTGCTGGAGCCGCTCCACCCGGTCGAGGAGCTCGTTGACCCGGCGGGCCGGGAGGGCTCCGGAGAACTTCACGGTCGTCCAGTAGCCGACGGCCACGTCCTCGTAGTAGACCTCGACCTGGGCCGGGTGCTGCTCGGTGGCTTCGGCCTTGACGTGGTTGCGCGGGACCTTCTTGGTGCGGATCGTGCGCACGGCCTCCGTCCTCCAGGAGTCCGTGGACGGGTCGAGGTTCCACGATTCCGAGGCGTCGAGGACCGGCAGCTTGCGCACGAAGGTGTGCAGGTCGGTCAGCTGCTTCTCCAGGAAGAGCAGGTACGGCACCGGCACCTTCGCGAGCAGCACGTTGCCGTCGACGACGATGTCCGCGGCCGCGGTGCGGTTGGCCCAGTCCTTGGTGGCCGTCACGTCGAAGAGGCGGGTCAGGGTGCTCGCCGTCGCCCGCAGCACGTCCTCGGCCTTGACCTGGACGCGGGTGGACTCGGGGGGCAGCTGCTCGCCCTCCTCGTCCTTGGGCTGGTACGTCCGCGAGATGCCGGCCAGCAGGGCGGGCTTCTGCACGTCGTGGTGAGCCTGGGTGAGCTCCTGGAGGGACTTGGACTTGACGCCCTTTTCGACTGCGATGATCTGATTCAGCTTCGGCACGTGATCAACCTAGCGAGCCTTCCGACGAGATGACCATCCATTTTTTTCACGGGTTGTGGAAGCGGGCTTCGGGTGTGTCGGCGCGGGGGCCGTCGAGGGCCGGGGCGGGCAGGCCCTTGAGGTGGAGGTCCAGGAAGGCCGTCACGTAGCGGCGGGTCAGCTCGACGGCGCGGGATCCGGGGAGGGGGGCCTCGGGGTGAGGCAGGCCGAGCTGGTCGCGCAGGGCCGGGAAGTCGCTCGCGCCGAAGTGGTCGGTGCCGTCGAGGGTGATCCAGCGCTTCCAGCCGTCGAAGTGGGGCCACGGGCCGGACCAGTTGCCGGGGCCGTCCCCGGGGACGCTGGCGGCGGAGCCCAGCAGCATGAAGGGCCGGCCGCCGATGCCCGCCGCCGGGTAGGGCTCGGGCAGGGTGCCGTCCATGTCGATGCCCGCGCGGATCCGCGGGTCGGCGGCCATCGCGGGCAGGGCCGTGGCTCCGCCGATGGAGTGGCCGGCCATGGCGATGCGGGACGCGTCGATCAAATCGGCGTTCTTCCAGGCGGGGTGGCGTCCGGTCAGGCGGTCCAGCAGGAAGGAGGTGTCGCGGGCGCGGACCTCGGTGACGGCCTCGCGGCCGCCGGGGCCCTGGGTCTGGTCGCAGGCCAGGCACGTCAGGACGCGGCCGCCGGGGAAGGCGGTGGCGGCGCTCTCGTAGGCGTGGTCGACGGCGGCCACCACGTAGCCGCGGGAGGCGATCTCCTCGGCGAGGGAGCTGAGGGTGGCGCGCGGGACGGTGAAACCGGGCGAGAGGACGACGAGCGGGTAGCGGCCCCGGACGGGCCGGGCGTCGGTGCGGGCGTGGGCCCGGGTGGCGGCGAAGACGGCCGGGTCGATGACCTTGTCCAGGCCCTTGTCGGCGAGGATCAGCCGGGCTTCCTCGGTGCTCATGTACGGCGCGGGGGCGCGGCCGGTACCGGGCCGCGCCGGATAGCGCAGGGTGACCATCAGCTCGCGGGGCCCGGAGTGGGCCCAGGGATCGGTCCGGCTGCGGTCGACCAGGTGGAGGTCCTCCTGGCCGACCGCGAACCGGCCCGTGGTGGCCGGCAGTTCGAGCGCCGCGCGTTGCGCGTCCGAAGCGGCCGGCGCCGCCTGCGCGGCGGAGGCCGCGGTGATCGGGAGCGGCAGCAGCAGGGCTAACAGGGCGGCGGCGGCCGCGGTGCGGCGGCGTGTGGTGTTCATGGCGCCGAATCTAGGCCGCGGCCGACCGCCCGGCGTCAGCTCGTGGTGGTATCCCGGGTCAGACCGTGGTCGCAGAGAGCCTCACGGGCAGGTCGTGGAGGTCGTTCTGGGTCAGGATCGGCTTGTTGCGCAGCTCCGCGCGGCCGACGGCCAGGCTCAGGTCCGGGAAGCGGGCGTAGAGGGCCGGGAGGGCGACCAGGGCCTCCAGGCGGGAGAGGGCCGCGCCGGGGCAGACGTGCGGGCCGTGGCCGAAGGAGATGTGCCGGTTGGGGGTGCGGGTGATGTCGAACTCCCCCGCGGTCCCGCCGTGCTGGGCCTCGTCGCGGCCCAGCGCGCCGAAGGACACGATCAGGCCCTCGCCCTCGGGCAGGATCCGGTCGCCGACCTCGATGTCCTCGGTGGCGAAGCGGATGAGGACGTGCGAGGTCGGGGTGGACCAGCGCAGGGTCTCCTCGATGACGTTCTCCCAGGGCACCTCCCCCGCGAGGACGCGGGCGCGCTGCTCGGGGTGGGTCTCCAGGGCGACCACGGCGTTGACGATCAGGCTGATGGTGGTCTCGTGGCCCGCGGCGACCATCAGCTGGAGGGTGTTGGTGATCTCCTCGGTGCTGAGGTGGTCGCCGTCCTCGGAGGCCGCGATCAGGGCGCTGGTGAGGTCGTCGCCCGGGTTCTCGCGCTTGGACTCCACGATGCGGGAGAAGAGCGCGCCGAGGTCCGCCATCATCTGCGGGACTTCCTCGGGCAGGGTCTGGGTGGAGAAGAACTTCTCGAAGAGCGCCTTGAGCCGGGGGTGTTCGGCGGCGTCGACGCCCATCAGCTCGCTGATGACGTTCATCGGGAGCGGGTAGGCGAAGTGCGCCTTCAGGTCGACGCTCTCGCCGGCCGGGAGGGTGGCCAGCTCGTCGAGCATCTGCGTGGTCAGGGCCTCGATGCCGGCGCGCAGCTTCTCCACCCGGCGCACGGTCAGGGCCTGGGCGACCAGGGTGCGCAGGCGGCGGTGCTCCTCGCCGTCGACGGTGAGCATGGAGCGGCCGGGGTTGGCGAGGCCGATCAGCGGCCAGTCCAGGGGGATCTCGCCGCGCTTCCAGGCCCCCCACACGTTGATGTCCTTGACCACTCTGGGGTCGGTGAGCAGTCTCCTGGCCTCGGCGTGGTGCGTGACGGCGTACACGCCGACGCCTCCGGGCAGCACGACGGGGACCAGCGGGCCCGCGGCGCGCAGGGCGGCGCTCTCGGCGTCGAGGTCGGCGACGAACGGGTCGAGGACGAGGGGGGCGGGGCCGGTGTGGTCGATCGGGCAGGTCATCGGGCGGCTCCAAGAGCGGGGGTGGGAGTGAAGGTCACGGGGAGCGCGGTCAGCCCGCGCAGCCACGGCGAGGGACGCCGGGTGAGCTCCTCGGCGGGGCCGGCCAGGTCGACGTCGGGGAGCCGGTCGAGGAGGACCTCGATGCCGGTCCGCGCGATGACCTCGGCGACCTCCTGGGCCGTGAAGGGGCAGCGGTGTTCACCGTGACCGAAGGAGAAGAAGGCGTTGTTCCCGCCGGTGAGGGCGCCCGCGTCGGTGCGGACGTTCGGGTCGCCGTTGGCGGCGGCCAGGCCCAGCAGGACCAGGTCGCCGCTGCCGATGCGCTGTCCGCCGAGCTTGGTGTCGCGGGTGGTCCAGCGGCCGGCGACGTTCTGGGTCGGGGTGTCCTCCCAGAGCACTTCGTTCATGGCTTCGCCGACGCTGTGGCGGCCGCCGGCCAGGGAGGCGGCGAACCGGTCGTCGGTGAGCATCAGGCGCAGCGAGTTGCCGATCCAGTCCGCGGTGGGCTGGTGGCCGGCGGCCATCATCACCATCAGGTCCTGGGCGACCTCGTCGAGGGTGAAGCCGGCGGTGTTGGCCAGCATCCGGGAGGCGACGTCGTGACCGGGCCGGGCGGCCTTGGCGGCGAGCAGCCCGTACATCGACTCGCCGAGGTGGCGCTGGCCGTCCAGGGCGCCCTCCCGCCCGTTGATCATGTCGTTCATGGCGGTGACGAGGCCGGGGCCCTGCGCGTCGGAGAAGCCGTAGATGCGGGCGAGGACGCGCAGGGGCAGGAGCATGGCGTACTCGCCGACGATGTCGCACTCGCCCCTGCCGCAGAGCTGGTCGATCAGCTCGTCGGCGAAGCGTTCGGCGTGGCCCTTGAGTTCGAAGGGGTCCACGGCCTCCAGGGCGGCGGAGATCACGGCGGCGCGTTCGCGGTGGCGTTCGCCGACGGTGTAGAGGATGGACGGCTGCTTGCGGCCGATCATCGGGAGCAGGGGCCAGTCGGCGGGGATGCGGTCCCACTGGTTCCACAGGTCGGAGTCGCGCGAGAAGAGCTGGGGGTCGCTGGTGACCTGGTGGAGTTCGCGGTAGCCGAGGACCAGCCAGGCCGGGACGTCGCCGTCGAGGACCACCGGGGCGACGGCGCCGTGGTCACGGCGCATCTCCCGGTACAGCTCGGCGGGGTCGGTCTGGAAGCGGGGGCCGCCGAGGTAGACGGGCTGGGGCTCGGGGGTGGTCACGGGGTGGGCTCCGGGATCGGGGGCTGGAGGGCCGTCTGGGGGTGTCGTGCGCGCTGGAGGTGCTGGAGGTGTTCGACGAGGGAGATCAGCACGTGCTTGCTGGACTCGCGGGAGCGGGCGTCGCAGAACAGCAGCGGTACCTCGGGCGGCAGGTCGAGGGCGCCGCGGACCTGTTCCGGGGTGTGGGTGGGGCCGCCGAAGTCGTTGCAGGCCACGACGAAGGGCGTGCCGTGGTGTTCGAGGCGGTCGATGGCGTACCAGGAGTCCGCGAGCCGGCGGGTGTCGACGAGGACGACCGCGCCGAGGGTGCCGGAGAACAGCCGGTCCCACAGGAACCAGAACCGCTCCTGGCCGGGGGCGCCGAAGAGGTAGAGCACGTTGTGGGCGTCGAGGGTGATGCGGCCGAAGTCGAAGGCGACCGTGGTGGCGGTCTTGGCGTTGATGCCTTCGGTGTCGTCGACGGCCTCACCGGCCTTCGTCATCGTCTCCTCGGTGTTCAGCGGGCGGATCTCGCTGACGGAGCGGACCATGGTGGTCTTGCCGACGCCGAAACCGCCCACGATGACGATCTTGAGGCCGTTGTCGGCGGTGCTGCTGAGGGCCTGACGGGGCTCACCCGGGTCAGAGGTTGCGGAGTCCAACGAGCACCTGCTCCAGGATGTCGAGGTCGGGAAGGCGGTACGACGTGGCGCGGGGGTGCCGTGCGCTGATGCGGCCGGTGCCGTGGAGGTCGGCGAGGAGGATCCGGACGATCGACACCGGCAGGCCCAGTTCGGCCGCGATCTCGACGACCGCCGTCGGGAAGCGGGACATCCGCAGGATCGCGGCGTGCTCGGACTGCATGCCGGGCACCGGGTCGCATTCGGCGACGATCAGGGTGACCAGGTCGAACGCGTCGGAACCGGAGCTGCTGCGACCGCCGGTGAGGGTGTAGAGCCGGTCCGGGGAGTCGTCCCGGCCCGGCCTGCCGCGGCTCATCCCCGGGGCCTGGCGATCAGATGCTCGCTCAGCTGCTCCACCAGTTCGGACATGTTGTGGCCGACGAGGCCCGCGTCGGCGTCGTCGGCGGCGACGAGGGCGAGGTGCGCGCCCTCGCCCGCCTCGACGATGAAGAGGATGCCGCCGTAGAACTCGGCCATGGCGGAACGGACCCCGCCGCTGCCGTCACCGAACTCGATGGACGCTCCGTGGGACAGGCTCTGGATGCCCGCGGAGATCGCCGCGAGCTGGTCGGCCTGGTCGACGGAGAGTTCGGGGGTGCGGCACAGCTTGAGGCCGTCGCGGGAGAGCACGAGGGCGTGCCGGGCGCCGGGGGTGCGCTCCAGGAGTCCCTCCAGGAGCCAGCTGAGCGTCTCGTCGGTGGTGGAGCCGGTCATTGCGTGTTGCCTTCCGGGTGCGTGGGGGTCGAGGGCTGCTGCGCCGAGGTGCCGCGCACGGCCTGGCGGAAGCTGCCGAAGCGGGCGGCGGACTGGGAGGCGCTGCCGGGGGCGGCCGGGGTACGGGCCGCCGAGCCGGCGGCGTCGGGTCCTTCGGGGTGGGCGGCGGCCAGGGTCCGGCCGCGCCGCCGCTGGGGCAGTCCGCTCTCGCCGAGCACCGGGGTCGTACCGGTGGTTTCGGGCTCGTGGGTGGTGTCCGCGCCGTCGTGGACGGGCTCGGCCTCCGGGGCGGCCTCCGGCGCGGGCGCCGTGGCGGCGCGCGGGGCGGGCACGGTGACGGTGCGCGGCGCGGGCTCGGGGGCGGCGATCAGCGGCGGGGCGGGGACGGGTTCGGCCGGGGCGCGGCTGATCAGCTCCTGCGGGAGCATCATCAGCGCGCCGGTGCCGCCGCGCGCGGAGGGCCGGAAGGAGACCGTGAGCCCGTGCTTGCGGGCGAGGCGCCCGACGACGGCGAGGCCGAGGCGGGTTCCGGAGAGCCCGGCCAGGTCCAGGGACTCGGCGGTGACGGCCTGTTCGGCGCGGCTCAGCTGGACCTCGCTCATGACGAGGCCGCTGTCCTCGACGGTGATGATGATCCCGGCCGGCACCTCCTCCACGTAGACGTGGACCTCGGCGGTGGGCGGCGAGAAGTTCGCCGCGTTGTCGAGGAGTTCCGCGAGGGCGTGCATGACGCCTTCGGCGGCGTGTCCGGCGACGGCCGCTTCGCAGGTGGAGTGCAGGCGGACGCGCTGGTAGCCGCCGATGCGTCCCATCGCGCCGCGCAGGATCGACTCCATGACGATCGGCCGGGCCCAGCGGCGGCCCGAGCGGGCTCCGGTGAGGACGGCGATGGAGTCGGCGAGGCGGCCCGCCTGGGCGGTGCGGTGGTCGAGGTGCAGCAGGTCGCCGAGGACTTCCTCGTCGGCGTGCTTGTGCTCCATCTCGCGCAGGTCGGCCAGCATTCCGGTGGCGAGGGCCTGCATGCGGCCGGCCGCGTTGGCGGCGGCGGCCATGGCGGCGGCCCGTCCGGACCGGGCCAGGCGCAGTTCTTCGGCCAGCCGTTCGCGGGTGGCCTGCTGCGCGGCGGTCAGGGTGTCGAGCTCGGCGGCCTGGGCGGCCGTCAGCCGCTCCAGTTCGGCGGCGCGGGCGGTGGTCTGGTGGTCCATCTCGGCGGTGTGCGCCGCGACGAGCCGGCCGCGTTCGGCGGTGTGGGCCGCGCTCTCGCGGGCCGCGTCGGCGGCGAGCCGGGCGATGTGCGCGTCACGGACGGCGACGTCGGCGGTGAGCGCCGAGACCTGGGCGCGCAGCTGCCGGGCGTTGCGCGCCCACCAGGTGACCGCGCAGGCGGCCACGGCGAGGAGCAACGATCCGGAGGCCGCGAACCATCCGAGGGGAACGCGGATGGACGACGGGGCCGCGGCCACCGCCGCCATCGAGAAAGCACCCGTGGCCGCCGCCGTGACGAGCAGCGCGAGCGCGGAGGGGCGAAGGGGGGAGGGCGACGCCGTCATTAGTCAAAGCCTCAAACCGGGCGTAAATGGAAGAGAGGGTTCCTGTGGCAACGAGGCACAACTATAAGAGGATTGCTGATCGTTTAGGAAAGCTCTTGTCGAATATCACGCTCTGTAGCGCCCACTAAGGCTGCATCTGGAGCGGTTTCGGGGCTATGCCATGGCATCCTGTGACGTCACAGCTCGCCGGACGGGATCGGCGGAGGGGCGTCCGGGGAATATGGGGAAGGTCATGAGGCTCTGCTTCCTGGTGGAAGAGCACTACCGCCGTGACGGCATGCCGAACGAGGTGATCCGGCAACTGACCGCATGGGGACACCGGGTGGACGTCGTCCGTCCGGGAGGCTCCCTGCTGCACATGGACGAGGTCGTGCGCTCGGGCGACCACGACGCCTGGGTGCTGAAGACCGTGTCCGGCGGACCGGGGCTCACCCTGCTCGAAGCGGCGGCCGCCGCCGGCATGACCACGGTCAACGACGCCCGCGCGATCCGCGGCGTACGGGACAAGGCGCTGGCCGCCGCCATCGGCAGCGCCCGGGGCCTGCCCCAGCCGCAGACCTACGCCGTCGCCCGGCCCGAACTCCTCGCGGAGATACCCGACAGCGCGTACCCGCTCGTCGTCAAGCCCGCCGACGGCAGCTCCGGGCGGGGCGTGCACCTGCTGGCCTCGCCGGACCGCCTCCCCGCGCTCCTGCCGGAACTCGCGGGCGAGGCCATGCTCATCGCGCAGCCGTACGTCCCGAACGCGGGCACCGACATCAAGGTGTACTGCGTCGACGGCGAACTCTTCGCCACCGAGCGCTGCTCCCCCCTGCACCCGGACGCCACGGTCCGCGAGCGACAGGTGCCGCTGCCGGCCGAGGTGGCCCGGATCGCCGCCCACGTGGGCGAGGTGTACGGGCTGGACCTGTACGGGGTCGACGTCCTGCTGGGTCCCGACGGGCCGGTGGTGGTCGACGTGAACGACTTCCCGAGCTTCCGCCAGGTACCGGACGCCGCGGCCCGGGTGGCCCGTGCCGTCCTGGCGCTGGCCCGCGCGGGCGGGCGGCGCGCGTGTCCGCCCGCCGCGCCGTTCGTGCTGCCCGTGACGATCCCCCTCCAGGTGGCCGCGGGCGCGGGGGACGGCGCGTGAGGATCGGCCTGATCACTCCGGACGCCGGGCACCCCCTGCTGGCGGCCACCGCCCGGGCGCTGGTCGCCGGCGGGCACACGGTGGACGTGCTGGATCCGGCCGCCGGACCCGCGGCGGCGGCCGGCGCGCGGGCCGACGTCCACCTGCTGAAGGCGCGCACCCCCTCCGCGCTGGCCCTGGCCCGGGAACTGGAGCACCGGGGGGCGCCCGTGCTGAACTCGGCCGCCGCCACCGAGGCCTGCCAGGACCGTACCGGCATGGCCGGGCTCGCCCTGCGGGCCGGGCTGCCCTTCGCCCCCACCCGCACCTTCGCCGCGGCGGCGCAGCTGGAGGGCGCGGCGGGGCTGCCGTGGCCGATGGTGGTCAAGAGCCGGCGCAGCCACAAACACGACCTGGTCGCCCGCCTCGACGGTCCCTCGCGGCTGGCGGAGCTGGTGGGCGACTGGAGCGAGGAGCCGGTCGTGGTGCAGGCGTTCGCGCCCAACGACGGCTGGGACCACAAGCTGTGGGTGATCGGGGACCGGGTCTTCGCGGGCCTGAGGCGTTCCGAACTGGCCGCCGGGGGCAAGGAACCGGCGCGGAGCCTGGACCGCCTCCCCGACGGCTGGGCCGAACTGGCCCTGCGGGTGGGCGAGGTGTTCGCGCTGGACGTCTACGGCGTGGACGTCATCGCCGCCGCGGACGGCGCCCCGCTCATCGTGGACGTCAACGCCTTCCCCGGCATCCGGGGCCAGGCCGGCGCCCCCGAGGCCCTCGCGGCCCTGGCCCTGCGCCGGGCCGCGCTCTGACCCCGAGGCGGCGGCGGGCGTAGCGTGAGGGCCGGTCTACGGAAGGACGTCCCATGCGCGCGGTGGTGTTCGAACGGTACGGGGAGCCGGCCGAGGTCCGGAAGGTGCCCGATCCGGCGCCGGCCCCGGGCGGGGTCGTGGTGCGCGTCGAGGCGACGGGGCTGTGCCGCAGCGACTGGCACGGCTGGATGGGCCACGACCCCGGCATCACCCTGCCGCACGTCCCCGGGCACGAACTGGCCGGGGTCGTCGAGGCGGTGGGCACCGGGGTGTCCGCCTGGCGGCCCGGCGACCGGGTGACCGTCCCCTTCGTCTGCGCCTGCGGCACCTGCGCCGACTGCGCGGCCGGCGAGCACCAGGTGTGCGCCCGCCAGACGCAGCCCGGGTTCACGCACTGGGGTTCCTTCGCCGAGTACGTGGCCCTGGACCACGCCGACGTGAACCTGGTGGCGGTGCCCGGGGAGCTTTCGTACGCCACGGCCGCCGCCCTGGGCTGCCGGTTCGCCACCGCGTTCCGGGCGGTGGTCGCGCGGGGCCGGGTGGCGGCGGGCGAGTGGGTGGCCGTCCACGGCTGCGGCGGCGTCGGGCTGTCCGCGGTGATGATCGCGGTGGCCGCGGGCGCGCGGGTCGTCGCCGTCGACACGGCCCCGGCGGCACGGGAACTGGCCCTCTCCTTCGGCGCGGCCCACGCCCTCGATCCCCGGGCCGCCGGGCCCGCGGGCGCGGCCGGGGCCGTACGGGAGCTCACCGGCGGCGGCGCGCACCTCTCCCTGGACGCCCTGGGCTCCCCCGCCACGGCCGCCGCGTCGGTGGCCGGACTGCGCCGGCGCGGGCGGCACGTCCAGGTCGGGCTGCTCCCCGCGGAGTCCGGGCCGGCGGCGCTGCCGATGGACCGGGTCATCGGCTGGGAGCTGGAGGTACTGGGCAGTCACGGGATGGCCGCCCACGCCTACCCGCCGATGCTGGAACTGGTCCGCTCGGGCGCGCTGCGCCCGGACCTGCTGGTGACCCGATCCCTCCCGCTGTCCGGCGCCCCGGCCGCGCTCGCCGCGATGGGCTCGGCGCCCGGGTCGGGGGTGACGGTGATCCTGCCGCAGGAGTGAGTCCCCCGGGGCGGCCGACGGAGCGGGCCCGGCGGCGGGGGCCTCAGGCGGAGCCGGCCCGGCGGGCGTGGCGGCGGTGACGGTGTCAGGCGGAGCCGGCCCGGCGGTGGCGGATCAGGAGCGCCGCGCCCGCGGCCACCGCCAGCAGGGCGCCCGCCACGGCGAGCGGCCAGACCGGGACGCCGCCCACGGTGAGGACCTCGTAGCGGTAGACGGCCCGCTGGTAGGGGGTGTCCTCGGCGGTGGCCCGCAGTTCGTGGTCCCCGTCGATGCGGGACGGGTCCGGGAACCTCTGGTCGATCGCGGTCAGGAACACCGGCTGGTCCCCGGCGAGTTCGGCCAGCGGGCCCTTCGGGGTGATCCGTCCGGCGAAGGTCACCTCGGGGGTGGCCCCGCCGATCGCGGACGCGGGCTCCATCCGGTGGGCGGCCAGCACGAACAGGCCGAGGGACTGCGGGGTCCGGGCCAGCCGGGACAGGCGCATCGGGTAGACGAGGCGGGGGCTGTCGAACCGGATCCGCAGCGGGTCCAGTTCACCGCCGAGGGGCCGGCCCTGGTCGCGGGGGGCGAGGCGGACGGCCACGTACTCCCACTTCTGGTCGACGTACGGCTTCAGTTCGGCCGCGAGCCGGTCGGGCAGCTTGAACCCGTTGGCCTCCAGCCAGGTGCGCAGGGCGTCCGGGTCGGTCGCGGTGAGCCGGGCGACGTCGAAGTCGCCGAGCCGCTCGCGGCCGACCACACCGACCGGGGGGCCCGCGCCGGGCGGTGCGGCGCCGACGAGGCGGTCCCGGTCGCCGGCGAAGGGCCAGTCGGTGTCGCGCGGCCAGAAGTACGTACGGGTGCGGTGCACGGGCCGGATGATTTCGGCCAGCGCGGGGAAGAGCCCGGCGTCACCGAGGCCCACGGTCGCCCGGCCGGGGACCGGCATGATCCAGGCGGCGCGGCGGGCGTCACCGCCGACGGTGAACCGCATCACGATCTCCTCGGCGCGGCCGTCCCAGCGCACCACCGAGGCCTCCCGGTCGACGCCGATCCGGGACGCCTCGTCGGGCACCATCGCCCCGCAGCCGCACGCGTACGCGGGGCTGATCAGCGAGCCCGCCAGGACGGCGAGCAGGGCGAACAGCAGGGCCGGGATCCTTCGCTTCATCCACACGGGTCTCAGACGTAGGTGCCAGGGGTCCGGTTCCGGTCCCTTCCACTCCGGTTCCGGTCCCCTCGCGGACCTTCCGGCCACCTCTGCGCCATCCCCCGGTCATCGGGGGCTGTCAGCATGCCGAACACCCACCCAGAGTTGTACATACAACTTTCGACCCCGGGAGCTCCGATGTCCTCGACGGCGATCAGCGATTCGCCCGCGCCCTGGCTGCGCGACAACTGCCCCTGCGGCGACTGCCGCGATCCGCGCACCGGTCAGAAGCTGTTCCAGATCACCGACCTGCCGCCCCGGCCCGCCGTCGGCTCCGCACGCGAGCTGCCGGGCGACGGCGGGCCGGTGTGGGAGGTGGTGTGGGAGCCCGACGGGCACCGCTCGCGCTACCCGGCCGCCTGGCTCGACGCCCACTGCCCCGGCGGCCCGCGCGGGCCCCGGGGCGACGGCCGGACCGAGGCCGACAAGGAGCTGTGGGCCGCCGCCGACCTGACCGGACGGCTGCCCGGGGCTTCGTGGGACGCCTACATCGGCGACCGGTCGGTACGGATCCGGGCGCTGGAGAGCGTTCGGCGGCTCGGCTTCGTCCTGCTGCGGGACGTGCCCCTGCGGGACCGGATGGTGCTCGACGTCGCGGAGACCTTCGGTTTCGTACGCCGGACGAACTACGGGGAGCTCTTCGAGGTCCGGGTCGAGGCCGACCCGAACAACCTGGCCTTCACCGGGGCGGCGATCGGCCCGCACACCGACAACCCGTACCGGGACCCGGTGCCGACCGTGCAACTGCTGCACTGCCTGCGCAACGAGGCGCTCGGCGGGGACTCCGGGCTGGTGGACGGCTTCCACGCCGCCGCGCTGCTGCGGCAGGAGGCCCCGCGGGCCTTCGACGTGCTGACCCGCGTGCCGGTGGAGTTCGTCTTCGCCGACGCCCGTACCGAACTGCGCGCGCAGCGGCCCCTGATCGACGTGGATCCGCTCGGGCGGATCCGCGAGATCCGGTTCAACAACCGTTCTTTCGGCACCCTCCACGAGAGCGCCCCGGTCCTGGAGGAGTTCTACGCCGCCTACCGGCGCTTCGGCGAACTGCTGCTCCGCCCCGACCTGCGCCTGGACTTCCGCCTCGCGCCCGGGGACTGCCTCATCTTCGACAACACCCGTCTGCTGCACGCCCGTACGGCCTTCGCCGAGAGCGGCGGACGCCACCTCCAGGGGGCGTACGCCGACCTCGACGGACTGGGCTCGGCCCTGGCCGTGCTGCGCCGCGAAGGAGGCGCCGCGTGAACGCCGGAGCCCGCACACCGGACCGGGGTACCGGTCCCGAGCCCGAAACCGCTGCCGCCGGCGTTCCCGTCGCCGCTTCCGTCGCCGCTCCCGATCCGCTCGATCTGCTCGCCGCGCTCTTCGCGGGCGAGGGCGCGGCCGAGTACCTCGGCGAAGAGGTCACGCAGGCCGAGCACATGCTCCAGGCCGGCGCCCTCGCCGAGGCGGACGGTGCCCCCGCCCACCTGGTGGCCGCCGCTCTGCTGCACGACATCGGCCACTTCCACGGGACGGTGACCGGCCGCGACCTGATGGAGGAGGGCCTGGACAACCGGCACAGCCACACCGGGGCCGACTGGCTGGCCCGCTGGTTCGGTCCGGAGGTGACCGAGCCGGTACGGCTGCACGTGGCCGCCAAGCGCTACCTGTGCACGGCCGAACCCGGATACTTCGACCTGCTCTCCGAGGCCTCGGTGCACACCCTGCGCGTGCAGGGCGGGCCGATGACGGCGCTCCAGGCCCGCGCCTTCGAGGCGCTGCCCGGGGCCGCCGACGCGGTCGCCGTGCGCCGGTGGGACGAACGGGCCAAGGACCCGCTGGGGGTGACCCCGGACTTCGCGCACTTCAGGCCGCTGCTGGCGGGGCTGCTCCGCACCCGCGGCTGAGCCCCGGCTCACGGCCGCAGCCGGCGCCCCAGGGCACTGGTCGCCGTCGAGTGCGCCGTGAAGGCCACCGTCCCCGGCAGGTACCGGTCCTGCGACCACTCGACCGGGGTGCCTGCCGGGTCGGTGGACCGCCGCCGCTCCCGCAGCAGCGCCTCACCGGCCCGGCAGCCCAGCAGCCGCGCGTCGTCGTCGTCGGCGGGGGCGATGTCGATGGTGTGGTGGGCGTCGGTGAAGAGGACCCCGTGCCGGGCGAGTTGCTCCGAGTAGGAGACGGTGTCCAGGGGCATCCCCGCCACCAGGGCGCCGACCGCCCGCGGGTAGGTCGTCCGCTCCACCATCACCGGTTCGCCCGCCAGGGTGCGCAGCCGCAGCACCCGGTACACCGGGTCGCCCACGGCGATCCGCAGCTGCTCCGCCTCCTCCCCGTCCGCCGTGCCCGGGTCCACGGCGACGGTCCGCCCGCCCGGCTCCTGCCCCAGCGAGCGCGCCCAGCGGGTGAAGCTGCGCAGCTCGGTGGCGGCGTTCTCCTCCCCCGGCCCGCCGAGCACCACGCGGCGGGTGCCGCGGCGGGAGGTGATCAGGCCGTCGGTGCGCAGCGCGGCGAGGGCCTGGCGTACGGTGCCCCGGGAGACGGCGTAGCGGCGGGCGAGTTCGTCCTCGGCGGGGAGCCGGGCCCCCGATCCGTACGCGCCGGCGGTGATGGCCCCGCGCAGGTCCTCGGCGACCTTCAGGTAGAGGGGGGTCCGGGCGGGGGCCCTGCGGGGTTCCCGGGGTGTGTCTGCTGCCTGCGGTGCCTCGTTCACGGGCCCCAGACTGCCATGCGGACCGTGGCCGCGGCGGCCCCGCTCGACCCGGTCCCCGCTCCCTCCCATACTGGGGCCTCGTGAAAGGAGCCTCATGAGAGGGAAGGACAAGCCGCGCAGCAGCCCGCTGGTGCCGGACGGTGTGCGGGCCGAGCTCGCACGGCAGGACTGGGCGTCCGTGACCTGCGGCTGCGGCCGCTCGGCGGAACACCTGGAGGACGCCCTGTGGGACGCGGCCGAGGGACATCCGGCGGCGTACCACGCGTTGCAGGGACACGTCTTCACCGGGACCAGGCTGTGGCCCCCGGCGCCGGCCGCCTGCGCGGTGCTGATGGCCGTGTGGTCGGCCGGCCCGCCCCGGCTGACGACCCGCGAGGCGCTGCTGTGGACCCTGCTGTCCCTGCTGAGCGCCGAGGACGACGGGGAGGCGTACGGGGCGGGCCTGTACGGACAGGTCGCGGCCCACGTGCGGACCGGCCTGCCGCTGCTGGTCGGCGTGCTGGAGACCGGGCAGGGGTCGGTCTCCGGGGCCTACGCCGAGGGCATCCTGGAGCTGCTCGTCCTGTCGGCCTGAGCCGCGGGCCCGGCTCCGGTCAGGCCGCGCAGGAGCTCCGGGGTGACCTCCTCCAGGGAGGCCGCGAAGGTGCGCAGCGCCGAGGGCGGTACGTCCAGCAGCGAGGGCACCACCAGCAGCGCGCAGCCGGCGGCCTCGGCGGAGGCCGCGCCGTCCGGGGAGTCCTCCACGGCCACGCAGCTCGCGGGCGCGAGGCCCAGGCGGGCGGCGGCGGCGCGGTAGGGCTCGGGGTGCGGCTTGGTCCGTACGGTGTCGTCGGCGGAGAGCGTGAAGGCGAACGGGACGTGGGCGAGCGCGCCCCCGACCACCTCGTCCACGACCACCCGCGGCGACGCGCTCACCAGCGCGAAGGGGATCCCCTCCGCCTCCAGGGCGGTCAGCAGCCGCTGGGCGCCGGGGCGCAGGGGCGCCCCGGCGGCGACCCGGCGGAAGAAGCCCTCGGTGAGTTCGGCGGCGACCTCCGCCGGCTCCCCGCGCCCCGCCACCCGTACGAGGTGGGCGGCGGTGTCGGGGACGGCCCGGCCGACGACCTCGGGGGCGTCGGCGGGCCCGAGGCGGTGTCCGAGCCGCTCGGCGGTCCGCTCCGTGGTCTGCCACCACAGCACCTCGGTGTCGACGAGGGTGCCGTCCATGTCGAAGAGCACGGCGGCGGGTGCGTTCACGCGGTCCTCGCCACGACGAGCACGGGCCGTTCGGCCGGTCCCACGACGGCCCGCGCGCCCGGGGCCAGGTCCCCGGCGTCGCGCGACGGCAGGTCGGCCTTGACCCGGGTGCCGTCGGCGAGGTCGAGGTGCAGGCGGGTGACGGCGCCGAAGAAGGAGGCGGACGCGACGGTGGCGCCGCCCTCGGGGTCGGCGGTCACGGTGAGGTTCTCGGGGCGGACCAGCACCTCCACGTCCGCGGTGGCCGGGACGGGGCCGTCGACGGGCAGCCGGATGCCGGCGACCTCCACGAGGCCGGTGTCGGTGAGGCGTCCGGGGAGCCGGTTCATGGTGCCGACGAACTCGGCGACGAAGGGGGTCGCGGGGCGTTCGTACAGCTCGGCGGGGGCGGCGCACTGCTCCAGGCGGCCCGCGTTGAGCACGGCGACCCGGTCGGCCATGGACAGGGCCTCCTCCTGGTCGTGGGTGACGAACACGGTGGTGATGCCGAGGTCGAGCTGCAGGCGGCGGATCTCCTCGCGCAGGTTGGCCCGTACCTTGGCGTCCAGGGCGGAGAGCGGCTCGTCCAGGAGGAGCACGCGGGGGCGCAGGGCGAGGGCGCGGGCGAGGGCGACGCGCTGCTGCTGGCCGCCGGACATCTGGTGCGGGTAGCGGTCGCCGTGGTCGGGCAGGCCCACCAGGTCGAGGAGTTCGGCGGCGCGCTCGCGGCGCTGCGCGGCGGGCACCTTGCGCACGCGCAGGCCGAAGGCCACGTTGTCGCGGGCGCTGAGGTTGGGGAAGAGGCTGTACGACTGGAAGACCATGCCGGCGTCGCGGCGGTTGGCCGGGACCCGGGTGATGTCCTCGCCGTCGACGAGGACTTCGCCGGCGTCGGGCGTCTCGAAGCCCGCGAGGACGCGCAGCGCGGTGGTCTTGCCGCAGCCCGAGGGGCCGAGCAGGGCGAGGAGTTCGCCGGGTTCGACGGTGAGGTCGAGGCCGTCGAGTGCGACGGTGGAGCCGAACGCCCGGCGCAGGCCGCGGAATTCGACGCGGGCACCCGCCGGGGCGGCGGGGCCGGCCGGCTTCCGCGGCGCGGTGAGGGTCGTGGACATGGGGGTCAGGACTCCTTGCGGGAGGTGGCGGGGGCGGCGGAGACCGAGGAGGGGTTCGTGCCGGCCCGCGAGAGGACGAGCAGCAGCAGCCAGGTGATGAGGAGGCTGAGGATGGAGACGGCCACCGACATCCGGGCCTGGGCGCCGGAGATGGAGACGATCCACACGGCGAAGGGCTGGAAGCCGAGGAGCGAGGCGATCGTGAACTCGCCGAGGACCAGGGCCAGGGTGAGGAAGGCGGCTCCCGCGAGCGAGGCCCGCAGGTTGGGCAGCAGGACGCGCAGGACCACGTGCGGCCAGCTCGCGCCGCAGCTGCGGGCGGCCTCGACCAGGGTGGGGACGTCGACGGCGCGCAGGCCCGCGTCGAGCGAGCGGTAGACGAAGGGCAGGGCCAGCACCGTGTACGCGAGGACCAGGACGACGGGGAAGTCCGGGTTCTGGACGGCGAGGAAAGTCTGGTACAGCGGGGTCCGCGAGAGGTGCTCGGGCCCCCAGCGCAGCACCGTGGTGATGCCGGTGACCAGGGCGATGGGCGGTACGACCAGGGGCAGCATGCACATCACCTCCACCACGGGGCGCAGTCTCGGCGAGCCGATCCGTACGGCGACCAGCGCGGGCACCGCCAGCAGCAGGGACAGCGCGATGGTGGCGGCGGCCAGGCCGAGCGAGAGGAGCAGGCTCCGCGTGAAGCCCTCGGCGCCCAGCAGTTCGGTGTAGGCCTCGAAGGTGAGGCCCTGGCCGGGCACGTGCACGGTGAACACGAAGGAGGCGGCGAGCGGGAGCAGGAAGTAGGCGCCCGCGAGTGCGAGGACGGCTCCGCGCCAGACGCGGGGCCGCGGGCGGCGGGCCCGCGCGGGGGCGGCGCCGCCGGCCGCTTCGGCACGGTCCGCCCGGGGGGCGGTCGGGGTCATCGCAGCCATCGGGCGCTCCGTCGCTGGAGGGGCAGGTAGACCGCCATGACCAGGCCGGCGATCAGGATCATGTCGAGGCCGAGGGCGAGCGCCACGTTCTCCTGGCCGGTGAGCACGTTGCCGGAGAGGGCGTCGGCGATCTTCAGCGTGACCAGCGGTACGGAGCCGCCGACGAGGGCCGCGGCCGTGGCGTGCGCGGCGAAGGCGGTGCCGAAGAGCAGGACGAACCCGCCGAGCAGGGAGGGCGCCAGCACGGGCAGGCCGACGTGGCGCCAGAACTGCCGTCCGGTGGCCCCGTTGTTCTGGGCGGCCTCGCGCCACTGGGGACGGAGCCCGTCCAGGGCGGGCACGATCACCAGGACCATCAGGGGGGTGAGGAAGTACAGGTAGACCACGGCGAGGCCGGTGAAGGAGTACAGGTCCCAGCCGAGGTCGGTGAGGTCCGCGAGCTGGGTGACGACTCCGGAGATCCCGGCGGTGGCGATGAACGCGAAGGCGAGCGGCACCCCGCCGAAGTTGGCGAGGACGCCCGAGGCGGTCAGGGCCGCGGAGCGCAGGGCGGTGGAGCGGGAGGTGACCAGGGCCTGGGCGATCAGGACGCCGAGGACTCCGCCGAGCAGTGCGGTCAGGGCGGAGAGCTCGACGCTGCCGATGAGGGAGTCGAGGTAGGGGCCCTGGAGGGAGCGGGCGAGGTGCTCGCCGGTGAGGCCGGTGGCGCCGGTGACCGGGTCGGTGCGGGTGACGGCGCCGAAGGCGATGGCGCCGAGCGGCAGGCCGAAGCAGAGCCCGGTGAAGGCGATGAGGGGGAGGGCGGCGAGCCAGGTGCGCGGGCCGCGCCGCCGGCGGCGGAGGGTGGTGCCGCCGGCGGTCCCCGTCGTGGGGGAGGTGGGGGTGGGTGCGGACATCAGCTGAGGGCCTTGTCCCACTTCTCGGCGAGGGTGGCCTTGGCCTTGTCGAGCTCGGTGGAGGCCGGGAAGTTCGGGGTGCCCTGGACCTGCGGGAGCTTGGTGACGGCGTCCTTGTCGGCGGTGCCGTCGGCGGCCATCACGGGGAGCAGCACGGGGCGGGCGTGGCCCTTGAGCCAGATGTTCTGGCCCTCGGCGCTGTAGAGGAACTCCATCCACAGGCGGGCGGCCGCCGGGTTGGGGGCGTCCTTGTTGATGGCCTGGGAGTAGTACTGGGCGTAGACGCCGTCGGAGGGGACGGAGACCTTCCAGTCGACGCCCTTGCCCTTGAACTGCTCGGCGTAGCCGGCGTTCAGGTAGTCCCAGTCGATCGAGATGGGGGTCTCGCCCTTCTCGACGGTGGCCGGGGTGGACTCGACGGGGATGAAGTTGCCGCTCTTGCGCAGCTGTCCGAAGAAGTCGATGCCGGGCTGGATGTCGGCGAAGGAGCCCTTGTTGGCGAGGGCGGCCGCGTAGACGCCGCCGAAGGCGGAGCCGGACTTGGTCGGGTTGCCGTTGAGGGCGACCTTGCCCTTGTACTCGGGCTTGAGGAGGTCGGCGAAGGTCTGCGGGCAGTTGGGGATCTTCGCGGCGTCGCAGCCGATGGAGACGTAGCCGCCGTAGTCGTTGTACCAGCGGGCGTCGGCGTCCTTCTGGGAGCCGGCGATCTTGTCCCAGGCGGTGACCTTGTAGGACGCGAAGAGGTTCTCGGCGGCGCCGCTGCGGGCGAAGGCGATGCCGAGGTCGAGGACGTCGGGGGCGCGCTTCTGGCCCTTGCGGGACTTGACCGCGGCGATCTCGTCGGCGCTGGTGGCGTCCGGGTTCTCGCTGCCGACCTTGATCTTGGGGTACTTCGCCTGGAAGGCCTTGATCATTTCGCCGTAGTTCGCCCAGTCCGGCGGCAGGGCGATCACGTTGAGCTGGCCCTCCTTCTCGGCGGCGGCCACCAGGGCATCCATGCCGCCGAGGTCGGCCGCCGAGGTCGCGGCGCCCGGCTGGGTCTTGCCCTTGGCGTCGCCGGAGGCGGCGCCGCCGGGCTGCTGCGGGTCGGGCGCTGCGCCGCACGCGCTGAGCGTGGTCAGGACGGCGGCGCTGAGCAGTACGGCCGCGCCACGACGGGCGGTGGAACTGAGCACGGTCTCTCCCGGAGACGAAGGGGGCTGCACTTGTCAGATCACTTGTCTGAACAAGTTGGCTCCAGTTCGCCCGTGCTCGCTGTACGGACGGTGAACGGCGGCTGGACCGCGGAGCACGGCTCGACGAAGAGACGAGAATGACCGAAAGGAGTCGTGACAGATCCGCCCGGATGCTCATCGATGATGATCAAGACCTTGAGGTCGCAGAGCACCGCAACGAGGGGGAACGGCATGGGAACGGCCCGGTATCTGGAGATCGCCGACGAGTTGCGCCGGGCGATCCTGTCCGGCGCCCACCCGGTGGGGGGCCGGCTGCCCTCGGAGAGCGACCTCGCCACCCGCTGGTCGGTCTCGCGCGGAACCGTCCGCCAGGCCGTCGCCACCCTCGCCGCCGAGGGGCTCATCGGCTCCAGCCAGGGCGCGCGCAGGATCGTCCTGCGTCACGAACGACGGCACAGTTTCGGCGAGTTGAACAGTTTCGCGCAATGGGCCGAGGGGGTCGGCCACGAGGTGCGCAGCCGCTTCCTGTCCCGCACCCGGCGGCCCGCCACCGCCGAGGAGGCGGAGCGGCTCGCCCTGCCCGCGGGTACGGAGATCCTGGCCGTACTGCGGCTGCGGACGCTCGACGGCGAGCCGACGATGGTGGAGCGGACCGCCTACGCCGACTGGGTCGCGGCGGCCGTGGAGGCGCTGCCGGAGGACTGCCGCTCGGTGATGGACAGCCTCGCCGCGGACTCCGGGATCGTGGCCCACTACGGGGAACACCTCATCGACGCCCTCCCGGCGGGCAGCGAGGACGCCCGGCTGCTGGAGATCCGGCGGGGAGGTCCGCTCCTGCGCCAGCGACACACTTCGGCCACCCGCACGGGTCGCCCGATCGAATGGTCCGACGACCGCTACCGGGCCGGCAGCGTCACCTTCAGTGTGAGCAACTCGGCGGTAGCCACACCGCTGGAGCGGCATCCGGGGGGTGGCGAACGCTGAGGCGGGGGCGGCGCGTCGGCCCCCGTGTCGCGGACGGTGAGCGCACGGACCCCGGCGCGGGGCGGTGTGACCGGGTGCCCGGAATATCGATCACGCTGTCGACTCCGCCGCTGTAGTGTCCCCGGGGACCGGTCCGCTGCCGAACCAGCATGAGGGAAAACCTTGATCGACGTGCACCGGCTGCGCATCCTGCGCGCCGTGGCCGAGCACGGGAGCTTCAACCGCGCGGCGACCGCACTGCGGCTGACCCCTTCGGCCGTCTCCCAGCACATCGCCGCCCTGGAGCGCGGCATCGGCCACCCGGTGGCGCACCGCAGCACGCGCGGAGTCGCGCTCACCGAGGCCGGACGGCTGCTGGTGGAGACGGCCGAGACGGTCACCGCCGAGCTGGACCTCGTCCGGTCGCGGATCGACCGGCTGACGGCCGACCGGGCCCGCCTCACGGTGGCCACCTTCACCAGCGGCGGCCGGCACCTGCTGCCGCGGGCGCTCGCCGCCTTCGTGGCCGTGCGTCCCGAGGTCGAACTGACCGTGGTGGAGGCCGAACCGGAGGTCTCGCTGGCGATGGTGCGGTCCGGGGCGGCGGACCTCTCGCTGGCCTACCACTTCGACGGTCCCCTGCCGGCCGGCGGCGCCGGGCCGGCCGGTCCGGCCTGGCTGCCCCTGATGGAGGACCCGCTGTACGCGGTCCTGCCGCCCGGCCACAGGCTGGCGGAGCGGGAGGTGCTGGAGCCCGCGGAACTGGCCGGCGACCGGTGGGTGCTCGGCTGTCTGAAGACGGAGGCCTTCCTGCGCCGGTACGCGGACCGCGCCGGGTTCGAGCCCCGCATCGCCGCGTCGACCACCGACTACTTCTTCGCCCAGACCCTGGTCGGGGCGGGCGTCGGGGTCTCCCTGATCCCCCGCATCGCGCTGGCCCCGGCCGCCGGATCGGCCCCGGTGGCCCTCGCGTCACCGCGCCCGGCCCGCCACATCGGCGTGGCGACCCCGCGCCGCACCCCGCTCGACCCGCTCGCCGCCGCGCTGCGGGACGCCCTGCGCGAAGCGGCGGCGGCCGACGCGGGCGCGGGCGCGGGCGACGCGGGCACGACCACGGGGGCGGGCACCGGTACGCGCCCCGGCACCGGCACCGGCTCCGGCGTGGAGGTGGGGCCGTGAGCCACCTCGTACAGGGGCTCGCCGCCAATCCGGCGCTGCCGCCCCCGTTCGTCGCCCGGCTGGTCGCCCACGCCGTCGGGAAGGACGCCGAAGAGGGCTACTGGGTGGCCTCCGTACTCATCGACCGCACCGACCTGAGCCGTGAGCAGGCCCTGACCCTGGTCGCCCACGAGGAGGTCCGGGCCGTCGGCCCGGTCCGCCGGGGGCTGCTGCGCGCCGACGACATCGATCCGCGGGCCCGGCCGGACGCCGCCCTCGCCCTGCTCGATGAGGGCCTGGGCCTGCCGCACTGGCCCGGTCTCCTCGTCACGGACCCGGACCCCGGCCGCCGGGACAAGCTGGCCTCCTGCCCCGGCCTGCCCCCGGAGGTGGCCGCCCGACTGGCCGCCGACCACCAGCTCGACGTGGTGACCTCCCTGGCGGCGTACGGGACCCCGGACCCGGCCACGGCGGCCCTGCTGGCCGCGCATCCGCACGCCGAGGTGCGCCTGTTCACCGCCTTCAACGAGGCCGTGCCCCCGGCGGTGCTGTCCGCCCTGCTCACCGGTGAGGGGCTGCCCCCGGCCGCCGAGTGCACCGTCTGCGAGAAGGACCCGGAGCTGCGCTGGTACGCCCCGTACGTGCGCGGGGGCGCCGACTGCGACGGCTCCCACCGGTCCACGGTCCGGGCGACGCGGCGGGCCGCCCTGGAGAACCCCTCGACCCCGGCCGGCGACGTGGCCCGGTTCGCCGGTGACCCCTCGATGCTGCTGCGGGAGCCCGTGGCCGCTCGGGCCGGTCTGCCGGACGCGGTGTACGCCGGGCTCGCCCGCGACCCGGTGCCCGGTGTCCTGTGGGCCCTGGCCGGCAATCCCGGGACCGGTGAGGCGGTGATCCGCGAACTCGCCGCCGGGCGGGACCCGGAGGTCTTGGCCCGCCTGATCCGCCACCCCCGCCTGCCCCTTGACGTACTGGCCGGGTTGGCCGCCCGGGCGCGGGCCGGCCGGGAGACGCTGCCCCGGATCGCCGCCGCCACGGCGGCCGAGGTCGACGAGCTGGCGGCCTCGCCCGAGGCGGGCGTACGGGCGCTCGTGGCGCGGCGGCGCGATCTGCCGCCCGCGGTCCGCGACGCCCTCGCCGCCGATCCGGACGCGAAGGTGGTCAAGGCCGTCGCCTCCCACCCGGGCCTGGGCGAGCACCGGCTGCGCGCGATGGCGGCGCGGCACGGCGTGCACGTCCTGGCGCAGGTCGCCGCCAATCCGGACGCGCCGGGCGCCCTGCTGGAGGAGCTGGTCCGCCACGATCCGCCGGTGCTGGGGGTACTGCGGGCCGTCGCCCGGCACCCGAACGCCACGGGTCCCGCGCTGCTGGGCTGCCTGGCCGACGTCAGGTCCCGCCGGCACGTCGCCGCCCACCCTGCGCTGCCCGCAGGGGAGTTGGCCCGCCTGCTGGACGACCCGGACGGGCAGGTGGTGGAGGCCGCGGCGGCCCACCCGGCCCTCCCGCTCGCGGTGATGCGGGAGTCGATGCCCTGAGCCGGAACCCCGGGCGGAGCCGCTACCCCGGGGTCCCGCCGGCCGATCCCGGGGTGACCAGCCCCGTCTCGTAGGCCAGGACCACGGCCTGGGCCCGGTCCCGCAGGCCGAGTTTGGCGAAGATCCGTGCCACGTGGGTCTTCACGGTGGCCTCGCTGAGCGTCAGTTCCCCGGCCAGTTCGGCGTTGGAGCGCCCGTGGCCCATCAGGGTCAGTACCTCCCGCTCGCGCGGGGTCAGCGCGGCCAGGTCCCGGTGCGGCGCCGGGACCCCGGCCGAGGCGTTCGCGGACGGGCCGGGGGCCGGGGCGCACCGCTCGACCAGGCGGCGGGTGATGGACGGCGCGAGCAGGGCGTCGCCGGTCCCCACCAGCCGTACGGCGGCCGCCAGGTGTTCGGGGGTGACGTCCTTGAGCAGGAACCCGCTGGCCCCGGCCGCGAGGGCGGCGTAGACGTACTGGTCGAGGTCGAAGGTGGTCAGCATGATGACGCGAGCGCCGGGAAGTTCGGCCATGATCCGGCGGGCGGCTTCCAGGCCGTCCATGCGCGGCATCCGGATGTCGAGCAGGACCACGTCGGGGCGCAGGCTCCGTGCCATCGACACCGCCTCGACCCCGTCCGCGGCCACACCGGCCACCTCGATCCCCCGGGCCGTCAGGATCAGTTGGAAGCCGGTGCGCACGAGCTCCTGGTCGTCGGCGATCAGCACCCGGGGTCCGGGTGCGGCCGCCGTCACGGCCGGTCCAGGGGAAGGCGCGCGCGGACCCGGAACCCGCCGCCGAGGCGGCGGCGGGCGTCGAGGTCGCCCCCGTAGACGGCGACGCGCTCCCGAAGGCCCAGGAGCCCCCGACCGGTCCCCTCGGCCTTCGGCCGCCCCCCGCCGCGCCCCGCCGCGCGGGCCCCGCCGCCGTCCGCGCCCGCGTCGGCGCTCAGCACGCTCGGGCCGCCGCTGAGCACCTCCACCCGCAAGGCGCTGTCCGTATATCGCACCGTCACTTCGGCCTTCACCCCGTCCCCGTGTTTGAGCGCGTTGGTCAGCGCTTCCTGGATGATCCGGTACGCGGTCACGTCGATCCCCGCCGGGAGGGGCCGCGGCTCGCCGGAGATCCGTACGTCCACCGGCAGCCCGGCGAAAGCGATCTTGTCGACGAGCGGGCTCAGCCGGCTCAGGCTCGGTTGCGGGGTCAGCTCGGCGGCGCCCCCGTAGGGCTCGTCCTCACCGTTCTGGGCGGGGGCGAGCAGGCCCAGGAGGTGGCGCAGCTCGGTCATGGTGTTCCGGCCGGCGTTCTCCACCGCGCTCATCGCGGCCGCGGCCTCCCGCGGCATGGTCGCGAGCACCTCTCGGGCCGCCCCGGCCTGCACGATCATCAGGCTCACGTTGTGGCTGACGATGTCGTGGAGTTCGGCGGCGATCCTGGCCCGTTCCGCGTCGACCGCCGCGCGGGCGGCGCTCTCGCGCTCCCGCTCCAGCAGCCAGCCGTGCTCCCCCCGGGCCGCCCGGTGCTCACGCCGGGTCCGCGCCAGCGCGACCCCCAGGCAGAGCGCCACCACGGCCGCCGCGCCCGCCGACGCCAGCGCGCCCCCCGTCAGCCAGCCCACCGCAACCGCCCCCGTCCGCCCGCACATCCGGCCCGTCCCCCACGGACCGCCCAGTACTCTAACCACGCCCTCCCCTGACCCGATGCCGGTTTCCGCCGGTACGGGCCCCGTCGCGCCGATCCGCCGACCCGTCGGCGAGGGCGGCGGGCGCCCGCGTACATCCGTGGGATGACCCGCCCCACGGGTTACATCGGGTGGGTGACGCCCGGCGCGGGGCCGGCCTTCTAGGTTCGGGGCATGACAAAAGATCATGACAGTGGCCCCGGGGTCGTCGTCCGGCTGGACGGCGTGCACAAGGAGTACGGCGACACGAAGGCCCTCGACGGCCTCTCCCTGGAGATCCGCAAGGGGGAGGCGGTCGCCGTGATGGGGCCCTCGGGCTGCGGCAAGTCGACCCTGCTCAACATGGTGGCCGGCCTGGACCGGCCGACGGCCGGCACGGTCGAGGTGCACGGCCAGGACCTGGGGTCCCTGTCGGAGACCGGTCTGGCGCTGTTCCGCCGCCGCGGCGTGGGCATGATCTTCCAGTTCTTCAACCTCATCGACGACCTGCCCGCCCTCGACAACGTGGCCCTGGCCGCCCAGTTGACCGGCGTCTCCGCCCGTCAGGCCCGCCGCCGGGCCCTGGAACTCCTCGACGAGCTCGGGATCGCCGACCGGCGCGACCATTACCCCGCCACCCTCAGCGGCGGCGAGCGCCAGCGGGTCGCCGTGGCCCGGGCCCTGATGAACCGGCCCGCGCTGCTGCTCGCCGACGAGCCGACCGGCGCCCTCGACAGCCGCTCCGGCGAACAGGTGATGGACCTGCTGATCGACCTCAACCAGATCGGCCAGACCCTGCTGATCGTCACCCACGACCCCCACCTGGCCACCCGCTGCGCGAGCCGCCTGGTCGAGGTCGCCGACGGCCGCGTCGCCCGCGAGAGCGCGCCGGCGGTGACCTGGTGAACGCCGTGTGGCGGGCGGCCCGCGCGGCCGTCCGGCGCCGCCGGGTGCAGACCTTCGTCATCGGGCTGGTCGTCCTGTGCTCCACCACCACCGTGCTGCTCGCCCTCGCCCTGCTCGACGCGGCGTCGGGCCCCTTCGAGAAGGCGCACGCCCGCCAGCGCGGCGCGCACGTGGTGGCGTCCTTCGACACCGGCAGGGTCTCGCCGGAGCAGCTCGCGCGGACCGCGGGCCGACCCGGGGTGGAGGCCGCGGCGGGCCCCTTCGGGCAGGCCGTCGTCAACGTTCCCGACGGCTGGCTCTGGACGGCCGGCGGCACGCTCTCCGTCGTGGGCCGGGCCGATCCGGGGGGCCCGGTGGACCGGATCGAACTCCTCGAAGGGCACTGGGCCACCGCGCCCGGCGAGATCGTCGTCAACTGGCCCTCCCAGGGCTCCCCCGGCCCGGAACTGCTCGGCACCACGCTCGATTCGCCCGGAGGGCCGAAGCTGACCGTCGTCGGTTTCGCCGCCGGCATGAGCAAGTCGGCGAGCGCCTGGGTCACGCCCGGACAGATGGCCGCGATGCACCCCGCTTCCGCGCAGATGCTCTACCGGTTCACCGACGCGTCGAGCGCGAGCAGGCTCGACGCCGCCCTCGCCGAGGTCACCGCGGACCTCCCGGGCGGATCGCTGACCGGCGCGCAGGACTACTTCACCCTGAAGGCGGCCTTCTCGGCGCTGGCCGACTCCTACCTCCCCTTCATCACCTTCTTCGGGGTGCTCGGCCTCCTGGTGTCCTGTCTGATCGTCGGGAACGTCGTCAGCGGGGCCGTCGTCTCCGGCTACCGGCACATCGGCGTGCTCAAGGCCGTGGGCTTCACCCCGAACCAGGTCGTCGGCGTCTACCTGACGATGGTCTGCCTGCCGGCCGCCGTGGGCTGCGTCCTGGGCACCCTCGCCGGCAACGCCCTGGCGGGGCCGATCCTGAAGGTCGCGTTCTCCGGCATCGAGACCGGCCGGGCCTCGGTCGGCGCGTACGGCACGTGGGTGTCCGTCGTCTGCCTGGCGGGCATGCCCGCCCTCGTCCTGCTGACCGCCCTGGCCCCCGCCCTGCGGGCGCACCGGCTGCCCGCCGCACGGGCGATCAGCGCGGCCGGCGCTCCGCGTCCCGGCCGCGGGCGGCGCGTGCAGCGGCTGCTCGGCGGAAGCCGGCTGCCGCGGTCCGTCAGCCTCGGACTGGGGCAGCCGTTCGCCCGGCCCGCGCGCACCCTGCTGACCCTCTCCGCGATCGTGCTCGGCGTCACCACGGTGACCCTGGCGACCGGTCTGACCGGCACGATGCTGGCCTACGAGGACGCCGGCCGGGACGGGGGCACGCGCATCCAGGTGTCGGCGGGCGGTCCGGGCAACGGCCGTACCCCGCCGACGCTCACCGACCCGCAGATCGAGGACCGGCTGCGGGCACTGCCCGGCACGGCCGGGGTACGGGCCCGCGCGCTGTCCCAGGCGCACCTGGCGGGGCAGGCACAGACGGTCTTCGCCGACTTCTACCGCGGGGACGCGTCCCGGGACGCCCACCGGATCGTGCGGGGCCGGGCTCCTGAGGCGGAGGGAGAAGTCGTCGCCGGTCCGGCGTTCCTGACGCAGCTGGGGCTGGCGGTCGGTGATCGGACCGTGCTGGAACTGCACGGCCGCCAGGCCCCGGTGGTCGTCGTGGGAGAGCTGATCGAGGGCAACGCGCAGGCCCTGGAGGCCTCCTGGCCGACCCTCCTGGAGCTCGCACCGGACCTCCGCGCCACCGAGTACACGGTGCGGCTGACCCCGGGGACCGACGCGCGGGCCCAGGCGGAGGCCGTCGAGGCGATCGACCCGGGCCTGCGCGCCCGGGTCCCGGACACCTCCAACGCGGGCACGACGACCGTGGTGACCTTCTCCACGGTGTTCACGGTGCTGCTGACCCTCGTCGCCTCCCTCGGGGTCTTCAACACCGTGCTGCTGAACACCCGCGAGCGCCGCCGGGACCTCGGCATGCTCAAGTCGATCGGGATGACGCCCCGGCAGGTGGTGGTGATGACGGTGACCTCGGTCGCCGGACCGGGCGCGGTCGGCGGGCTGCTCGGGATCCCGCTGGGCATGGTGGCGCACCGGCTGGTCGTGGACCACGTCGGGGTGGTGTCCTTCCCGGAGGCGATGAAGGACGTCTGGCACGCGCCGCAACTGGCCTTCCTGCTGCTGGCGGGCGTGGTGATCGCCGTGCTCGGTGCGCTGGTTCCGGCACGCTCGGCCGCACGGGCGACGATCGCGACGGTCCTGCACACCGAGTAGGTTTTCGACCCATGCAACGACGACCTCTCGCACTGGTGCTCGACGTGCTGCTGATGCTGGTGGGCGCCCTGCTGGGGATCGCCACCAACTACGCGACCAACGTGGAGGGTGCGGTCCCGCTCCCGCTGCGGCTGCTCCGGCAGTGGTCGATCCCCCTCGTCGGGATCGGCCTGCTGGCCCTGGTCGGCGGGCAGTTGTGGCTGCGCTGGCTGGAGCGCCGGCCGGCCGCACCGGCCGCCCGGTGGACGGCCGGACAGCCCCCGTACCCGGGGCTGGAGGCCTTCGGGGAAGAGGACGCGGCCGTCTTCTTCGGCCGGGAGCGGGAGACCGCCGAGCTGGTGGCCCGGCTGCACCCGGCGGTCCCGGCGCGGGCGCACCGGTGCGTGACGGTGGTCGGGCCCTCGGGCTCGGGCAAGTCCTCGCTGGTCCGGGCCGGGCTGCTGCCCGCGCTGACGGGGCGCCGCGCGCGCTGGACCGCGTACCCGGCCATCACCCCCGCCGCCGATCCGGTCGGCGCGCTGCGCGCGGCCGTGGACGGCGGGCCGCGGGACGGCCGGCCGAGGGTGCTGGTGGTGGACCAACTGGAGGAACTGCTGACGCTGTCGGGCGCCGGGGAACGCACGGCCTTCGCGGAGGCGGTACGGGAGGTCCTGGACCGGGATCCGAGGCTGTGGCTGGTGGGCACGTTGCGCTCGGACTTCCTGACCGGGTTCCTGGAGGGCCCGCTGGCGCCCCTGGTACGGGATCCGGTGGTGATCGGCGCCCTGCCCCGGGAGGCGCTGCACGAGGTGGTGGCCCGTCCCGGGGCCGCCGCCGGGGTGGAGTTCGAGGCGGGGCTGGTCCCCCGGATCGTCGACGACTGCGGGGGCGGCGACGCGCTGCCGCTGCTCGCCTACACCCTCCAGGAGCTGTACCGGCGCGCGGGCGGGCCCGGGTCGGTGATCGGCCACGCCCTGTACCGGGAGGTCGGCGGCGTCGCGGGGGCACTCGTCGGGCAGGCCGACCGGATCCGCGCGGAGCTGCTGGGCCCCGGTGGTCCGCGGGGAGAGGACCCGGTGGTGGGGACCCTGCTGCGGCTGGTCACCGTACGGGGCGGTGAGGCGGTGCGCAGGCGGGTCGCGCGCGCCGAACTGACGCCCGCCGAGCGGGAGATCGCCGACGCCTTCGTCGCGGGCCGGCTGCTGACCTCCGACGCGGGGGTCCTCGACCTGGCCCACGAGGCGCTGCTGCGCCGGTGGCCGCCGCTCCACGCGGCCGTCGAGGCCCACGTCGAGCGGCTGCGGCAGCGGGGCGCGTGGGAACGCTGGGCGCAGGAATGGGAGTTCGCGGGGCGGGGCGAGGCGTTCCTGCTGACCGGGGACCGGCTGGCGGACGCGCGGTCCTGGCTGGCCGGGCAGACCGGCGCCCCGTCCGGGCTGGAGGTGTCGGCGCTCGTCGTGGAGTACGTCGAGCGCAGCGCCCGCGCGGACGGCGCCGCGCGGGCCGGCACCGCGGACGCGGTGGCGGCCCGGGTGCTGGAGAGCCGGGAGCCGGAGACCGCGATCGCGATCGCCCGGGCGGCGGTCACCGAGTGGGCGCCGACCCCGGGCGCCCTCCAGGCGCTGCGGACCGCGCTGGACGGCTCGCTGCTGCGGGCGGTGCGCCGGGACTTCGGGGCGGCGGTGACGGGCGCGGCCTGGTCGCCCGACGGGTCGCGGCTCGCGGCCTGTTCGGGTGACGGACGGCTGCGCGTGTGGGAGGCGGACACCGGGTCGGACACCGGGGCGCGGGCCGGGACGGGGGCCCTGGCCGAGGAGCCTTCGGCGGTGCTCGACGTGCCGGGCCGGTGGCCCCGCGCGGTGGTCTGGTCGCCCGACGGGGCCCTGTTGGTGTGCGCCACCCGCGACGCGCGGCTGACCTCGTGGGAGACGGTGTCCTGGCGCCGGTCGGCGACCGTACGGCACGGGGCGGACGGGGACGGGGACGCCGGCGGGCACGGGGCGCTGGCCTTCTCCCCGGACGGCCGCCGACTGGTGTCGGCGGCCGGTGACGGGGTGCTCCGGCTGTGGGATCCGGCCGAACTGACCCCCGCCGGCACCCTGCGGGCGGCGCCGGGCATGGTGTGGAGCGCGGCCTGGTCCCCCGACGGCAGCCGGCTCGCGGCCGCCGGTGAGGACGGGGTCGTACGGGTGTGGCCGTCGGCGGGGGACGGCGGCCCGGTCCCGGCCGGGCCCGCGCACCGCAACCGGGTCACGGCAGTGTGCTGGTCCCCCGACGGCGCCCTGCTGGCCTCCGGGTCGACGGACCGGACGGTGGTGCTCCGGGACGCGGCGACGGGGGCTGCGGTCCGCACTTTCGAGAGCATGGACGGGATCAACTCCCTGGCCTTCTCCCCCGACGGAACCCGCCTCGCCGCCGGTGACCAGCACCGCAACGTACGCGTCTGGGACCTGCGCCCGGGCGGGGGCCCCGAGGACGCGGCGCTCTGGCTCACCGGGCACCGGGACGCCCTGTACGCGCTCTCCTGGGCCCCGGACGGCCGGCGCCTGGCCACGGCATCGCAGGACCGGACCCTCGCCGTGTGGGACACGGGCGCGCCGCCGTCGGTGCTGCGCGGGCACACCGAGTCGGTGTGGCAGACGGACTGGTCGCCGGACGGCACCCGGCTGGCGAGCGCCTCCGAGGACGGGACCGTACGGGTCTGGCACGCCCCGGAGTTCGGACCGCCCGAGGTGCTGCCCCTCGGGCAGTGCGGGGACCTGGCCTGGTCGCCCGACGGCACCCGGCTCGCGGTGGGCCGCCGGGACGGCACGGCGGCGCTGTGGCCGCGCGACGGGGGCCCGCCGACGGTGGAATTCGACGGTCACGGCGACGAGGTGTCGGCGATCTGCTGGTCCCCCGACGGGACCCGGCTGGCGACGGCCGCGCGCGACGGCCTCGTACGGGTGTGGGACGCGGCGGGCGGCGCCCCGTTGCGTGTGCTGCGCGGACACCGGGACTGGGTCACCGGGGCCGACTGGTCCCCGGACGGGACGCGGCTGGCGACCTGCGGGACGGACCGCAGGGTGATCCTCTGGGACCCGGACACCGGCGAGCGGGTCGGGACGCTGGAGGGCCACGCCGACCAGGTGTGGAAGGTCGCCTGGTCCCCGGACGGACGGCAACTGGCCACCGGCTCCCGGGACCGGACGCTGCGACTCTGGGACCCCTCGGGCGCGGTGGGGCCCGTTGTCCTGACCGGTCACGGCGACCGGGTCCAGAAGATCGCCTGGTCCCCGGACGGGACCCGGTTGGCCTCCGTGTCCCGGGACCGCACGGTCCGGCTGTGGGACCCCGCGTCGGCGGCGGCGCCGGCCGTCGTCGTGGGGCTGCACGCCGACTGGGTCAACGGCCTGTGCTGGTCCCCCGACGGCACCCGCCTCGCGACGACCTCCCGCGACCGGACCGTCCGGCTGTGGACCCCGGCGGACCGGGACCCCGCGCCCCTGCTGCGCCTGTCGGCGTCCCGCGTGCTCCATCCTCCGGCCCCGGAGGAGCGCCGCGCCCACCGGCTCCCGCCCCCGCCCTGACCTGCGGAAGGGGTGCGCGGACCCGGCGGGGGCCGGTGCCGCCGCGGGCGGGACGCGTCCGCGCGCGGCGAGGGCCCGCCCGGGTGACGAAGACCGCCGGAACGGGTCAGCCGGGCGCCCCACGCGGGTGAAGTGGGCCCGGCCGCCGCTTCCCGGCCGGGGCGGAGACCGTTGGGAGGGGCATGAACAGTCCCATAAAGGCGATAAGCGCCCCGATACTGGCCTCGGCCGGCCCCGCCGACGCCCCCGGCATCCCCACCCCGGCCGACCCGGTCACCCCGGTCACCCAGGCAGGCCCGGTCACCCCGGCCGGCTCGGTCACCCAGGCAGGCCCGGTCACCCCACCCTCTTCGTCCGCCCCGGCCGCCTCCGCCGACTCGGCCGCCTCCGCCGACTCGGCCGCCTCCGCCGCCCCAGCCACCCCGGCCGCCTCCGCCGACCCGCCCGACCCGGTGCCCCGCATACGGTCCACGCTCCGCGACGGCGTCCTCGCCGTCAGCCTCGCCGGGGAGTTCGACCTCGTCACCTGCGCCCCCTTGCGCGGCCTCCTCGACCGGGGCGCCGCCGACGGTGCCCGCCGCCTCGTCCTCGACGCCGCCCTCGTCACCTTCTGCGACTCGGCCCTGCTCGACGTACTGGACGGGTGGACCCGCAGCGGACGCTCCTGGGAGAGCGCCGCGAGCTCGCGGCCCCTGCGGCTCCTGCTGGACCTCGACGCCCGCGTGCGCCCCCGCCCCCCGGGCCGGGAGCGGGTGGTGGGCCCGTGACCTCCACGCTCCTCACGCCGGCTGCGCCGCCGTTGGCCGCCCTCCCGGCCCGGCGGCTCCCCCCGCCACCCGGGCCGTACCGCCCGGAGCCCCTCAGCCGGTCGCCTCGACGATCCGGCCGTCGCGCAACTCCACCACCCGGTCGGCGAGTTCCATCAGTTCCGGATCGTGGGTGGCGACCAGGGCGGTGACCCCCTCGCTGCGCACCACCGCGCGCAGCAGCCGCATGATCGAGCGGCCCGTCTCGGAGTCCAGCTGGCCGGTGGGCTCGTCCGCGATGATCAGGGCGGGCTCGTTGGCCAGCGCGCGGGCCACCGCGACGCGTTGCTGCTGACCGCCGGACAGCTCCCCGGGGCGCTGTCCGGCGTGGTCGGCCAGACCGACCAGGGCCAGCAGGGTGCGCACGCGCTCCTCGCGCCGTTTCGCGGGGACCCCTCGCATCCGCATGGGGACGCCGACGTTCTCCGCGGCGGTGAGCACCGGGATCAGGCCGAAGGACTGGAACACGAAACCGATCCGGTCCCTGCGCAGGGCCAGCCGGCCGCTCTCGTCCAGGCCCGTCAGATCGGTGCCGTCGAGTTCCACGGTGCCGCCGGTCGGGGAGTCGAGTCCGCCGACCAGGTTCATGAGGGTGGTCTTGCCGGACCCCGACCGCCCTTTGAGGGCGGTGAGTTCACCCCGCCGCACCTCGAACGAGACGCCGCGCAGGGCGTGTACGGTCCGGGCCCCGCTCCCGAAGCTCCGCCGGAGGTCGCGCACCACCACCATGGGCGCGACGGCGGTGCTGGCGGCGCTGACCTGTTGCTGGGTCATGGTGGGCTCCCCCTCGATTCGGCGGGCGGTGACGCCGCCCCGGAGAGCGCTTCCGACACTCTCCCACCTCACGTCCGAATTTGCTCATCTGTCACATCCCTCACGCAAGTCCCTTCCGATACCTGATCGAATCTGACAGCATCGTCCGCTATCCGGGGCCTGTGGTCCGGACGGGGGAGGAACAGGCACATGCTCGGCTTCGTCATGCGCCGGCTGCGCGGGCGTTGGCCGCTCGCCGCCGCCGTACTGCTCACGGTGCTCATCACCACGACGGCCCTGACCGCCCTGCTGGCGTTCACCCGGAGCGTCGGCGACGCGGGCATGCGCCGGGCCCTGACCGGACCGGAACGGGCGCGCACCGCCGTCGTGCTGACCGGCGACCACGCCCTGCCCCAGCGCCCCGCCGACGACGCGGCCGTACGGGACTTCACCGAACGGGTCTTCGCCTCCGTGCCGACCGGCACCGAGAGCGTGGCGCGCAGCCGCTCGTACGGGCTGCCCGGCGAGCGGGCCCCCGGCAAGGACGCCGACCTCACCGTGCTCGCCGCACTGGCCCGGGACCGCGTACGGCTCCTCGCCGGCAAGTGGCCCGAGGCGGTCGGCCCGAACCCGGGCAGGCTGCCGGTGGCCCTGCCCACGGCGGCCCTGACCCGCCTCGGCCTGGCCCCCGAACGGCTGCCCGCCGAGGTCCGGTTGGAGGACCGCCTCGGCGGCGCCCCGCTGGACGTGCTCGTCACGGGCGTCTACCGGGCCGCCGAACCGGACGCCCCGTACTGGCGGCTCGACCCCCTCGGCGGACGGGAGGTACGGGTCGGCAGCTTCACCACGTACGGGCCGCTCCTCGTCGACGACTCGGCCTTCACCGCGGGTGGCCTGCCGCAGGGCAGCCGCGCCACCCTGCTGACCCCCGACTTCACCGGCACACCCCGCTCCGGGGTCGAGGCCGTGCGCGGCCGGGCCGCCGCGGCCGAGACCACACCCCCCTCGGGGCTGACGGTGAGCGGCGGACTGGCCTCCTTCATCGCCGACGTGCAGTCCGGCCAGCGGGTCGCCCGGTCCACCCTGCTCGTCGGCGCGCTCCAGCTTTCCGTCCTGGCCTCGGCCGCCCTGCTGCTGGTGGCCGGGCTCCTGAGGGAGCGTCAGGAGCCGGAGCGGGTCCTGCTGACCGCGCGCGGCGCCTCCCGCGGTCGGCTCGGCCTGCTGTCCACCGCCGAGTCCCTGCTGCTCGCGGCGCCCGCCGTCGTGCTCGCCCCGCTGCTCGCCCCGCTCCTGCTGCGTTTCACGGGCCGCTACGGGCCGCTGGCCCACGTGCCGTTCGACACCGGCGGTTCCTGGCTGCTGTGGCCGGCCGCGGCGGTCTTCGCCCTGCTGTGCGTACTGCTGACCACGCTGCCCGCCGTCCTGCGCGGCGCCACGGCCACCGCCCTGCGGCGCGGCGGGCGCCGCCGGGCCGTGGTGTCGGGCTTCGCCCGCTCCGGCGCGGACCTGGCGCTGGTCGCCCTCGCGGTCCTCGCCTACCGGCAGCTCTCCCGGTACAGCGGCGGCGAGGGGGACGCCGCCCCGGCCGGCGGCGACGTCCTCGGTGTGGACCCCGTCCTGGTGGCCGCCCCGACCCTGGCCCTGTGCGCGGGCACCCTGCTCGTGCTGCGGCTGCTGCCCTTCGCCGCCCGGCTGGGCGGGCGGGTCGCCGCCCGGGGACGCGGGCTCGGACCGGCGCTGGTCGGCTGGCAGTTGGCCCGCCGGCCGCAGCGGGCCACCGGACCGGTCCTGCTGCTGGTGCTCGCGGTGTCCAGCGGGGTGCTCGCCCTCGGCCAGCACTCGGCCTGGTCCGCCTCCCAGCGCGACCAGGCCGACTTCGCCACCGCCGGCGGACTGCGCGTCACCGGGGGCGACCTCGCCCCGATGGGCCGGGGCGGCCGGTACGCGGCCCTGCCCGGGGGCGACCGCATCATCCCCGTGATCCACACCGAGGTGGCCCTGCCGGACCGGAAGCCCGGACGGCTGCTCGCCCTGGACTCCCGCGCCGCCGGCCGGCTGCCGCTGCGGGCCGACCTGCGTGACGGACGGCCGATGGCCGAACTGTTCGCCCCGCTGGCCGTACCGCCGGCCGCCACCGCCGCCGGACGGGCGCCGGGCGGCGACGGGATCGACCTGCCCGGAACCCCGCGGCGCATCGACCTCGACGTGACCGTGACCGCGCCGACCGCCCCCGCGACGAGCGGCCGGCCGTCCCTCGCACTGCTGCTGCGCGACCGGTTCGGGCTCACGTACCGGACCCCGGTCACCGCCCTCCCGGAGAACGGCGACGGCACCGTCTCCGTGCGGCTCGACCCCCTGACCGGATCCCCGCTGGGGTCCGCCGCCGGGCCGCTGGCCATCGTGGGCGTGGCGATGTCCTACGGGGCCGAGCCGGCCTGGTTCGATTCCAGCACCGTGGCCGATGTCGCCGGGGACCTCGCCGTGCGCCGCGTCTCGCTGAGCGGGACCCCGGACGGACCGGGGGTGCCCGTGGCGGCCACCGCGCCCGACTGGAACCTGCGTACCCCCGAGGTGTCCGAGGGGGTTCCGGCCGCAGCACTGCGGCCCGCCGGGCCGGACCTGCTGCGGCTGCACTACGAGGGCCGCCCCGGGGTCCCCGTGCAGATCTCCCTGAGCCCGGGCGGACCGCCCGCCGAGCTCCGCGGGGTCGCCACCCGCGGGTTCCTCGCCGCCATGGGGGCCTCCGTGGGCGACAACGTCTCCGTCCGACTGGGCGTCACCACCGTGCAGGTCCGGGTCACCGCCGCCGTCGGGTCGCTGCCCGTGGCCGGTGACACCGCCCTGGCCGTCGACCTGAACGCCGCCGCGCGCCGGCTCGCCGCCGCGGACGCGCAGGACCTGCCCATCGCCGACGAATGGTGGCTGCCCGCCGCCTCCCCGGGCGACCCGGAACCGGCACGGGCCGCCGCCGCCCTGCGCGCGGGCGCCGGCTCGCAGAAGGTGGTGCTGCGCGAAGAGGTGGCCGGCGCGCTGCTCCGGGACCCGCTGAGCGCGGGCCCGCAGGCCGCGCTGGCGGCCCTGGCGGTGGCGTGCGCGGTGCTCGCCGCGATCGGCTTCGCCGCCTCGGCGGCGGCCTCGGGGCGGGAACGGGCCCGGGAGCACGCGATCCTCTCGGCCCTCGGCGCCTCGCGGCCCCGGCTCACCGGGACGGCCGCCGCCGAGGCCTGCCTGCTGGTGGGCCTCGGAACGGCCGTCGGCGTGGGCCTGGGCGCGGCGATCGTCCACCTGGTGGTGCCGCTGACGGTCCTGACACCGGCCGCGCGGCGGCCGGTGCCCGGAGTCGTGGTGGACCTGCCGACCACCCAGACGCTGCTGCTGGCCCTCGCGGTCGCGGCGGTGCCCCTGCTGTCGGCGGTGCTCGGCGGCCGGGGCGGGCGGACCAACCGAGGCGCAGCCGCGCGGCTGCGGTACGTGGAGGAGATGTGACCACCCCGCCCCCGGGTCCCGAAGGCACCCCGCCCCCCGACCCGGCCGCTCCACCCACCCCCCGTCACGCCGCGGGCGACACCCCCGCCCGCGCCCCGCGAGGCGGGCGCGGTGCGGCCTGGGTGTACACGCGGCTCCGGGCGATGCCCCTGGCCGCCGGCCTCGCCGCGGCGCTGGCCTTCGTCGCCGTACTGCTGGCGGCCGCCCTGCCCCGGGCCCTGGACCGGGGTGCCGATGACGCGGTGCGCTCGTACCTGGAGCAGCAGGGCCCGGGCCCGACCAGCCTGTACGCCAGTGCCCGTACCCTCCCCGGCCCGCGGACACCGCAGTCGCTGGACTCCGTCCTGGCGGAGCTGCGCGCGCGGACCGGCGGGGGGACCGGCATCGACCTGGCGGCGAGCGGCCCGGTCCACGGCACCGTGACGGTCACCCCGCAGCCCTTGGCCAACACCGAGCTGAAGATGATGCCGGGCGATCCCCCGCCGCCCACCAAACTGAGCCTCCTCCACCTGCCCCGGGTGACCTCCCACGCCCGGATCGTGGAGGGCCGCTGGCCCGGCGGTGCGCCCGCGGGCGCGCCGCTGCCCGTCGCCCTGGCGAAGAGCGCGGCCGAGACGCTGGACGCCCGGATCGGCACGGTCTTCAAAACCCAGTCCGCCGTGGGGACCCCCTTCCTCGCGGAGATCGTGGGGCTCTACGCCGCCGACGATCCCGCGGACGTGTACTGGGACGGCCTGCCCTGCCCCACCGCCGCCTGTCTGACGCCCACCTGGCGGGTCACCGCCCTGGTGGGAGCCGAAGGTGTCGAGCGGATGGGCGAATGGGGCGGCACCGTACGGGACTTCTGGCGGCTCCCCCTGGACACCGGCACGGTCCGCGCCGACCGGCTGCCCGGCACCTCCGCCGCCGTGGCCTCGTACCTGGCCGGGCCCACGGCGGCGGGACTGCGGGAGAGCACCGGTCGCGCGGAGCTGCAGGTCACCTCCGAACTGCCGAGGCTGTTCGCCCAGGCGCGGGCCCGTCAGCAGGCCGCCGCCCCGCTCGCCGCCCTCGGCCCCGCCGGGCTGGCCGGGGAGGCCCTGGTGGTGCTGTGCCTGGCGGCGGGGCTCGGCGCGGACCGCCGTACGGCCGAACTGCTGCTGTTGCGCGCGCGGGGCGCCTCGCGCCGCGGGATCGTCCGCCGGCTCCTCGCGGAGGGCGCGGTCACCGTGCTGCCGGCCGCCGCGCTCGCCACCGCCCTGGCCTTCGTGCTGCTGCCGGTCCCCCGGCCGGGGCCGGCCCTGCTCGCGGCCGGGGCCGTCACCCTGCTCGCGCTGCTGGCCTTCCCCGTACGGGCCTTCGTGCTGCTGTCGGGGCGCGGCGGGCGGGCTCCGCGCCGACGACTGGTGGCCGAGCTGCTCGTGCTCGCCGCCACCGTGGCCGCCGTGGTCGAGGTCAACCGCCGCGGGGTCGCTCCCGCCGGGACGGGCCTGGACCCGCTGCTGGTCGCCGCCCCGCTGCTGCTGGCCCTGTGCGGGGGCCTGCTGCTGGCCCGGCTGCTGCCCGTGCTGGTACGGGTCCTGTCCCACGCGGCGGGACGCGGCCGGGGGCTGATCGGGTTCCTGGGCCTGGCCCGTGCGGCCCGGGGTGGCGGCGGCGGTTCCCGGCCGTCGGTGCTGCCGTTGATCGCGCTGCTGCTGGCCGTGACCACGGGCGGCTTCGGAGCCACCGTCCTGGCCTCCGTGGACACCTCGCGGCACCAGGTGGCGCGGGCCGCGATCGGCGGTGACGCCCAGGTCGCGGCGCCGCCGCTGGGCACGGTCCCGGAGGCGTTCACGAAGGCGGCCTCCGGGCTGCCCGGCGTACGGGCCTCCGTCCCGGCCTGGGTCGACAACTGGGCGTTCCTCCTCGACACCCAGCAGGGCTCCACCCAGGTCACGGTGGTCGTCGCGGACCCGGTCGCGTACGCGCAGCTGTCCCGGGCCGTGGGCCGGGGGCGGTTCGACCCGGGCCTGCTGGCCGGCGGGGGCGGCGCCGACGCCCCGCTGCCCGCGCTGTTCGGCAAGGGCCTGGCCGCGCGGCTCACCGGCGGCGTCGTCCGGGAACTGCGCTTCAGCGATGACAAGACCCTGCCGGTGCGGGGGGCCGGCGTGATCGACGGCACGCCCGCACTGGCCGGCGCCGCCGCGAACGTGGTGGTGCTCCCCTCCGGGCCGACGGCGGCCCGCCTGCCGCGGACCGGGACGGCCACCCACTGGTTCGCCCTCGGCGCGGTCGAGGAGGGCCCGCTGCGCGCACTGCTCGGCTCCACCGTCCCGAAGGGCCAGGCCGACGCGTACATGGTGCGCACCGGCTCCGCCGGGGCCGCCGCCCTCGCCGCCGAACCCCTCCAGGCCTCGGCGACCCGGCTGTTCTGGGGTTCCCTCGGCGGCGTGGCGGCCTTCGCGCTGCTCGCCGTACTCCTGAACCTGCTACGGGCCGCTCCCGAACGGGCCGCCCTCCTGGCCCGGTTGCGGACCATGGGGCTGCGACCCCGGCAGGGCCTGGCGCTGATCCTGGCGGAGTCCCTGCCGCAGGCCCTGGCGGCCGCGCTCGGCGGCGGCCTGGTCGCGGCGGCGGCCGTCGCCCTGCTGGGTCCGTCCGTGGACCTGTCCACGCTGGTCGGCTCGGCCGTGCCCACCGGCGTACGGCTCGGCGTGTGGCCGGTGCTCGCGCAGTCGCTGGGCCTGGCCGCCCTGCTGGTGCTGACCGTGGCCGCCGAGGCGGCGATATCGGGCCGACGCCAGATCACCACCGAGTTGAGAGCGGGAGACCCACGTTGAACAGCGAAGCGCCCACCTACGAGGAACTGCGGAGCGCGGCGCTGGCCGCCGCCGCGCCCCGGACCCGCCCCGAGGGCACCGCCATCGCCTGCGACCGCCTCGTACGGATCTTCACCTCGGCCGGGGTCGAGGTGCAGGCCCTGCAGGGGCTGGAACTGACGGTGGCCCGGGGCGATCTGGTGGCCCTGGTCGGCGCCTCCGGGAGCGGCAAGTCGACCCTGCTGAACATCCTGGCGGGCCTGGACGTGCCCACGGCCGGCACGGCCTCGGTGGGCGGCTACGACCTGCTGGAGATGTCCGCGCGGGACCGGCTGCGCTACCGCCGCGAGACGGTGGGCTTCGTCTGGCAGCAGACGGCGAAGAACCTGATGCCCTTCCTGACGGTCGCTCAGAACATCGCACTGCCCATGCAGTTGAAGGGCGGAGGGCGTGGTGGCGCGGCGGCCCGGCGGGCCGAGCGGGTCGGCGGGCTGCTGGAGGCGCTGGAGATCGGCGCACTCGCGGACCGCCGGCCGGGCGAGCTCTCCGGAGGCCAGCAGCAGCGCGTGGCCATCGCCGTGGGCATGGCCAACGAGCCGGCCGTGCTGCTCGCGGACGAGCCGACGGGCGAACTGGACTCGGAGACCGGCGCCGCCGTCTTCGAGGCCTTCCGCACCGTCAACCGGGAGTTGGGCGCGACGGTGGTCATCGTGACCCACGACCCGATGGTGGCGGGCGAGGTCCGCCGTACGGTGGCCATCCGCGACGGCCGCACCAGCAGTGAGGTGTTGCGCCGGACGGTCACCGACGAGCACGGGACGGAGTCGGTCAGCGAGCGCGAGTACGTGATGCTGGACCGCACCGGCCGGGTACAGCTGCCGCAGAAGTTCCTGGAGGCGCTGGGCATGGAGCACCGGGTCGCGGTCGACCGGGCGTCCGACCACATCGAGGTCCGCCGCGACGACGCGGACGACCCGCACGACCCGCACGACGAGGACGGCGGCGCGGGCGCCTAGGAGTTCCCTTTCCCGCCCGCCCCGGGACCCGTCATCGGGGTGCGGGCGTCACTTCCGTGGTCCGGGTGTCGTTAGGCGCTCGGGGTTGATCCGGGGGCGAAGGGATGACGGAATGCGGCAGTTTCCTCTGGAGTTGCGCCACGTGGCGCCGGGACGCGTGGTCGAGTGGCGGTTGCGGTCGACGGCCGGGCCGGCCGGCGCGGACGGGGGTGACCCTGCGGGCAGAAGGGCCTCGTTCAACCAGGACAAGCACTTCACCGTCGCCGAGGAGAGCCGCGGCGCCGACGACCCCGTGGCGTCGTGGCTGGCCATCACCTTCGAGGTCGAGGGCGCGCTCGACGAAGCGGCCCTCGCCCAGGCGCTGCTGGGTTTCGTCCGGCGGCACGAGGTGCTGCGCTGCGCGTTCCGGCGGCTGGCCGGTGAGCTGGCGTGCGAGCCCCTGGCGCCCGGGGAACTGGCCCTGGAGGCCGAGCACGTGGCCTCGTTCGACTCGGCGGAGCGGCTGCGCGCCTTCCTGGTGGAGCGTTTCAAGCGCAGCATCGACACCCTGTCGTGGCCGCTGTTCACCATGGGCGCGGTGCTGCGCCCGGACTCCGCCACCGTGTACCTCGCCTTCGACCACATCGTCTGCGACGGCATGTCGATGCCGATCGTGGTCCGTGAGGTGATGACGGCGTACGAGGCGCTGCGGCGCGGCGAGGAGGGGGACCTGCCGGCGGTACCCAGCTACCTCGACTTCGCCGAGGAGCAGCGCCGCCGCTACCTCTCCATCGGCGCCGACGACGAGCGCCTGGGCTACTGGAAGTCGTTCATCGCCCGCAACGGGGAGTTCTTCCCCCGCTTCCCCCTGGACCTGGGCGTGGAGCCGGACCGGATGTACCCGATCGTCAACGAGGCCTCGTCGCTGCTGGATCCGGCCGAGGCCGAGGTGTTCGAGAAGACCTGTCTGCAGGTGGGCGCGAAGCCGTTCATGGGGCTGCTCGGTTCGGTGGCCGTCTGTCTGCGGGACGCCGGCGGTCCCGGCGTCTACCGGGGGTTCATGCCGGTGAGCGAGCGCGGGCGCGGTTCCTGGAACGATGCGGTGGGCTGGTTCGTCAACACCATGCCGATCGAGTTCGACGCCTCCCCCGGGCGGGACTTCGCGCAGGTGATGGCGGCGGTCCGGGCGGGCTTCGGCGAGATGATCGCCCACATCGACGTGCCGTTCGTGCGGGCCTGGGAGCTGCTGGCGCCCGAGGAGTTCGCGGCCCGTTCCTGGCCGTACCCGGTGAACTTCTTCTCGTACATCGACATGCGCAAGTGCCGGGGAGCGGAGCGCCACCACGAGTGGCGGCCCGCCACGCACGTGTGGTCGGCGCGCGCCAACGGGGCCTGCTCGTGGTTCCAGCGGGACGCGGACGGACTGCACATGAACTCCCTCTACGTGGACACGGTCCCCGCCCGCCGCACGATGGGCGACTTCCAGGACGCGCTGCGCGAGACCGTGCGCAGCGTCGCCCGTACGGGCGGTTTCCGACGGCCGGGCCGGCTCGCCGGTCCGCGGCGGTCCGTGGAGCAGGCGGCCCCGCTCAGGGCCTGACCCGCGGGAGGGCCGCGGCGCGGGCGAGCAGCAGGTCCCGTTCGCGGACGTTGCGGGTGAGGGAGGCCGCCCTCTCGAACTCGGCGCGGGCCTCCGGCCCGCGTCCGAGCCGTTCCAGCAGGTCCCCCCGTACGCTCGGCAGCAGGTGGTAGGAGCGCAGGGCGGGCTCGTCGGCGAGGGCGTCGACCAGCGGCAGCGCCGCTCCGGGACCTTCGGCCATGGAGACGGCGACGGCCCGGTTCAGTTCGACGACCGGTGAGGGCACCAGGTGGACGAGCCGTCCGTAGAGGGCGGCGATGGTGGCCCAGTCGGTGTCCTCGTAGCGGACGGCCGCCGCGTGGCATCCGGCGATGGCGGCCTGGAGGGAGTACGGGCCGGTGCCCGCGCGGTGCAGGGCGTCGACGCCGCGCCGGATCAGGAGACGGTTCCAGCGGGCCCGGTTCTGGTCGGCGAGCAGCACCGGCTCCCCGTCGGGGCCGGTGCGGGTGGCGGTCCTGGAGGCCTGGAACTCCAGCAGCGCGCCGAGTCCGTGGACCTCGGGCTCCTTCGGCATGAGGGCGGCCAGCACCCGTGCCAGGCGCAGGGCGTCCTCGCAGAGGGCGGGCCGCACGAGGTCGTCGCCGGCGGTGGCCGAGTAGCCCTCGTTGAAGATCAGGTAGATGACTTCGAGGACGGAGGCGAGCCGCTGTTCGCGGTCGGCGCCGTACGGGACCTCGAAGGGCACCCCGGCCTTGGCCAGGGCCCGCTTGGCCCGGACGATGCGCTGGGCGACGGTGGGTTCGGAGGCCAGGAAGGCGCGGGCGATCTCCTGGGTGGTGAGGCCGCCCACCAGGCGCAGGGTGAGCGCGATCCGGGCCTCGGTGGCCAGGACCGGATGGCAGGCGGTGAAGACGAGGCGGAGCAGGTCGTCGTCGATGTCGTCCGGGGCCGCGGGCTCGGCGGGCGGGGGTACGTCCTCCAGGGTGCGGCCGACCTCGGCGAGCTTGCGCGCGTAGGTCTCCCTGCGGCGGACGAGGTCGACCGCCCGGTGCTTGGCGGTGGCCATCAGCCAGGCACCGGGCCGGTCGGGGACTCCGGAGAGCGGCCACTGTTCGAGGGCGGCGACCAGGGCGTCCTGGGCGAGTTCCTCGGCGATGCCGACGTCCCGCACGATGCGGGTGACGCCGGCGATGATCCGCGCGGACTCGATCCTGAACACCGCTTCGACCGCCTGGGCCGTACTCACTGCCGTCACGGCCACCCATCAGAGCAGCCGTGACGGACCGGGGCAAACGCGGGGCGGGCGCGGAGCGTCACATCTCCTGGATCTGGCGGAGTTCGGCGCCGACGTGCCAGCTGGTGGGGTGGATCGACAGGAACCGCTTGGTCCATTCCAGTGCCTCGGCCTTGTCCTTGCACTGGAGGAGGGCGTAGCCGCCGACGACCTCCTTGGTCTCGGTGAAGGGCCCGTCGGTGAAGCTGAGCTTCCCCCCGGACCAGTCGACCCGGGTGCCCTCGGAGGTGGGGAGCAGCCCGGCGGTGTCGAGCATGACCCCGGCCTTGGTGATCTCCTCCAGCAGGGCGCCCATCCGCTCCTCGAAGTCCGCGGGGAAGCCGTCGGTGGGCAGGTTCTGCTCGTCGATGCGGATCAGGCTCAGGAAACGCGGCATGGTGACTCCTCGGTCGGGAGGGCGGGGACGTTCCCCGCCTCTCACCCCTGCGTCGAACGGGAGGCGCCCGGATCGACAGCTCCGGGGAAAATTCTTCGGAGAATCCCGGAGGGCGGCCACCCGACGGCCACCGGGAGGACGGCCGGACCCGTATCCACCGGGGCTACCGCTGAGTAGGATCGGGGCCCCAGGCCCCTGCGAGAGGATCCCCGATGCCCCGCACCCCCTCCTCGCCGCTCCTGCTCGCCGGCCTCCTGGCCGGTGCGGCGGTGGCCCACGCGGCCCTGCCGAAGCAGTTCGACGCGGTCGTGCCCCGGGCCCTGCCGGGGACCCCGCGCCAGTGGACGTACGCGAGCGGTGCGGCCGAGCTGGTGCTGGCCGCCGGGGTCGCCCATCCGCGCACCCGCCGGGTGGCGGCGCTGGCGACGGCGGCGTTCTTCGTCGGCGTGTTCCCGGCGAACGTGAAGATGGCCGCGGACGCCCGCCGCCGCTCGCCGGCCCTGCGGGCGGTGGCCGTCGCCCGGCTCCCGCTCCAAGTCCCCCTGGTGCTGTGGGCGCGGAGCGTGAGCCGCTCGGGCCGGGACGGTTCCGTGTGAGCCGCCCTCCAGGTCAGACGGGCGGCATCAGATCGCTCTCGCTGACGGTGTAGGTCAGCGGGGGGTAGACGAAGTCCGTCTCGTGGTTCTCGCGTCGCCGGAGCCGGTAGAACTCGCGCCGCTGCTCGTCGTCGGCCGGTGTGAGGCGCTCTCCCCGCGGCAGGTGGGCGTGTCCGTCGCGGAACCGGACGAACGTCTTTGACGTGCGGAACGTGACGCCCAGCCATGGGTCGTCCTCCGCCCGGACGGGCGCGTCCGCCACGATCTTGTGCCTGAGCCGCCGGTTCGTGTCGACGGAGAACACGACGACACTCGTGTGGGCGAGGGGGATCTCGAACTTCTCGCCGTCGGACCCCTTCGATTCGAAGATCAGCTTCCTCGGTGGGCTCGTTTCGGGATGTCGGTAGCAGGAGAAGACGGCGATGAACGACCCGTCGGCAAGATCGAGGGCCTGGTCGCAGTGGCTGCCCATGGTCCGGTAGGCGTTCGTGTAGTTCTCGATGAGGGCGTTGTTGAAGCCGACCGGAAGCGCCGCACGCTCTTGGATCCGTCGCGCCAGCCGTTCGTGCACCGCCCGGAAACGCTGCGCCGGACTGCCGTACCGGGTGGTGGTTCGTACGAGGGGCACACCGTCCGTCTCGTCGATCCTGGTGAGCGTGGCGCCCCGCCGGCCCTTTCCCAGGTCTTCCCAGCGAGCCGACGCGGACAGCTCCTCGAAGGGGTTCTCCCCGGTCGGCACGGCGCACGAGAGGATCTCGTCCGAGATCCTAGAGCCGGGGGGCAACGTAATCTCCCGTGTTCATGCTGAAGAAGAACGCGTCGCCGTAGTCGATGGAGGACGAGGTCCTGTTCTCCTCGGCGTACAGCCTGCGCAGCTCGTCCATGCCCGCCGGCGTGGGCGGCCCCAGCCGCACCGGGTCTCCGGCCCTTTTGAGGAACGTGTGGCCGTTCTTGTGTACGGCTTCGGTGCTCGAACAGCGCACCACGTACCCCAGGCGGGTCGGGAGCAGTTCCGCGTCCAGCCCCGCGGGTCTGATCTCGTGCGTGTACAGGCGGTTGACGGACAGCGGCATGAAGAACACCGAGCCGGGATACAGGGTCAGCGCGAACTGCGTGGGGAGCGCGGCCCCGTCGCGTGCCTCCAGCGGCTCCTTGAGGCGAAAGTGGAGTCTGGTCAGCCCGCTGGCACCCTTGACTCCGTGGTCGAAGGCGTCGTCGGCCAGGGGCCGCAGCCCGTCGAGCCGGTCGTAGAAGGTGCAGAAGGCCATGATGCCGTTGACGGGCATGTCCTTCGTCTTGTCCGCGTGGGCCGAGATCCTGGCCTTGGACTGCTTGCGCCCGGCCGTCGCGAGGGTGTTGTGGTAGATCTGGGCGAGGACGTGATTCAGCGGTGCCTGGTTCCGGAAGACGGTGGCGGCCTCGCGGTTCAGGGCCTCGACGATGCTCGTGTCGGTCGGGCCGAACCCCTCGGTCGGCCCCGAGAGGTTGGTGGAACACCGGAGCAGACGGAAATGCAGTTCGTCACCGTCGCGCGTGACGGGCGTCAGATAGATTCCGCTGCGACGGGCCGTTCCGGGCTTGGTGGACTCCGTCAGGGACTGGAACTCGTGCTCGTCACGGATCCGTCCGAAGTGATCGGCACCGGGGTCGAAGAAGCGGCGGTAGTACACGCCGGCACCGTGCACACGGAGGGGAACCCGGCCGAGGCCGACGGCCGTCCACGGCGCGTCCGCGTCCCCGCGGTAGCCGCGTGACAGCTCCCGGATGACGAACACCCGCGTCGCCGCACGCAGTTGGCGGCCACTGATCCCGGATACGTCGCCACACAGGTAGACGGTCTTCCGCGCGAGGTCGGGCGAACCGCAGGCGAGGTCCTCCGGCGTGATCGTGGACCCGAAGAATTCCCTGACCACGTCATCGCCGTGCAACGTCGAAGGCGCGACCAGGATGTTGTCCGCATCCTCGATACGGGCTTCCGCCGGCTCTGCCGCATCCATCGATCCGTACCCGCCCTTCACACTGGGCCCCCTCCCCGTCCATCACGTCCACGGATCCGGGTGGATCGCCCGAAACCGTGGACATGGCAACGGCCCGCACTCTTTCGCTCGCGTTGCGATGCGCGGACGAAGGGAGACGGACCGTTGAACCTCGATGATCTCACGGGGCTTGACGGCGGGCAACGGGTTCTGCTGTACGGGGGCGGTGCCCGGAGCCGCTCGGCGAGGCCGCGGGGGCTGCCGTCGATCCGTCCGCGTCCGGCGCATCCGGACGGTGGGCCGTGGCGGAAGAGACGTGCAGGGCTCCCGGTCACACGTCGGCGGATCGGGGGCCCGTCCGCGTGCCCCGCGCCCTACCGGCTGTCGCCCGACCAGTCCCAGTGGTCCGGGTCGCCGGGCCGGCGGCGGTAGTGGGTCCGCCCGCCCGGCCCGTAGCGCCCTATCTCGGTGGGCAGCCGGGCCTCCTCGGCCAGCCGGCGCGCGCTCCAGCCGGTGACGTCGAGGAGCAGCCCGTCGAGGGGGCCGCCGACGAGTTCGCCGTAACGGTGGCCCGGTCGCGGGCCCGGGTCGGGGTCGTCGTGGTCGCCGCCGTAGACCCGGCGCCGCAGCATCCTGTCGTCCATGGGGACAGCTTCACAGGCGGCACTGACATCGATGCCGGTGCTCGGGTTCCGGCGGTCGCGGCTCGGGCCCCGACTGACGCCGCCCCGCGCGGAGCGGACCGGTTCAGCCTTCCAGCAGCGACTGCCCGACCCACTCCCCCGGCATGGCCCCGCGCGGCGCGACGAACAGGGCGGACGCCTCGTGGACGACGTAGCGGGCGAGCGCGTCGCCCCGCGCGAGCCGGTGCTGGACGGGGACGAAGCCGGTGCGCGGGTCGGACTGCCAGGCCACGAAGAGCATCCCGGCGTCGGGGGCCCCGTCGGGGCGCGGGCCGTCGTAGTAGGACCAGCCGCGCCGCAGCATCGTCGCGCCGGAGTTGCCCTTCGGCGCGGCCAGCCGGACGTGGGCGTTGGCGGCGATGACGGGGACGCCGTCGGGGCGGGCGGCCTCCAGGTCCACCGGGGTGTGCTCGGTGCCGCCGGTCAGCGGCGCCCCGTCGGCCACGCGCCGCCCGACGGCCTCCTCGCGGTGGTGCTCGGGCAGGCCCTCCCAGTGGTCGAGGAGCATCCGGATCCGGCGGACGACGACGTACGAGCCGCCGCGCAGCCAGCCGGGCGTGTCCGGGGTCTCGACGAGGATCCGGCCCCGCAGGGCCGGGTCGCCGGCCGGGGCCGGATTGGCGGTGCCGTCGAGCTGGCCCATGAGGTTGCGGTGGGTCGCGCCCGCGCTTCCGACGCCGGGCGGCCCGGTGAAGCCGGCCATCTCCCAGCGGGTGGCCGCCACGCCCCGGGCCGACCGCTGGAGGGCGCGCAGCGCGTGGACGGCGGCGAACGGGTCGTCGGCGCCGACCTGTACGAACAGGTCGCCGTCGCTGCGGGCCGGGTCCAGCCGGTCGTCGGGGAACGCGGGCAGCGGCGCGAGCGCCCCGGGGCGGGCCGGACCCAGCCCGACGCGCTCGAAGAATCCGGCCCCGAAGCCGAAGGTGACGGTCAGCGAGGCGGGTCCGCCGCCGAGGGCGACCCCGGTGTCGGCGGCGGTGTCGCCGGGTGCTTTCCCCCGGCTCATCCGCTCGGCCGCCGCGGTCCAGGCGCGCAGCAGGGCGGCGGCTCGCGCCCGGTCGGCGCCGGGGGCCAGGTCCAGGGCGGCGAGGCGGGCGCAGGGCTGGCGCGGGGTCAGGATCCCGGCCTGGTGGGGGCCGTGGAAGGGGACCGGGGCGGGCGGGGCAAGCGGGCCGGCGGGTGCGCGTACGGCCGGGTCACCCGCCGCCAGGGCCGCGCCGCCCGCCGCGAGGGCGGCCAGTCCCCCGGCACCGAGCAGGGCCCGGCGCCGCAGGGACCGGTCCCGGGGGCCGGGCGTCACTTCGCCCCGTCGACCAGCGGGTCGACCACCCCGACCCACAGCCCGTTCAGCTCGGAGACGTACCGGCCGCCCTTGGTGTCCTGCGGCACGACGAGCCGGGGCCCGGCCGCGTCGTCGAAGGCCACACCGTCCTCGGAGACCGCGAGGAGCACCTGGCTCCTGGCGAAGGCGGGGTCGATCTCGGCCCAGGCGAAGACGGCGCGGTAGTCGCCGCCGCCGGTGGCGGACACGAACCCGCGCAGAGCGCCGTTCTTCTTGTTCTGGTCGAAGCGCGGCTCGGCCCGCTTGAGGACCTCGTTCAGCGGGACGCCCTGGTAGGCGTGCTCCTGTTCCCCCTTGGCGCTGGTGAACTTCACCGAGGCCGAGGTCTGCGGCAGCCCGCGCAGGTCGGCGAGGGTGAGGGTGTACGGCTTGCCGACCTCGCCGGCCACGCGCACCTCACCGGGCGCGAGGGGCTTCGCGGAGACCGCCGCGGACGGCGGGGCGGAGGAGCCCGCCGGGGCGGAGGCCGCCGGCGCCGCTTTCGCGTCCGGCGTCCCGCCGTCGCCCTGACCGCATCCCGCGAGCAGCAGCGCGCCCGCCGCGAGGGCGGCCGCGGCCACCGCCGCTCTGCCCCGAGTGGCTCGCTCCGTCATGCCAGATCCCTCCCGACCCACTGGCCCCCGTACGCATATGCCGGGAAATCCAGCCCTCTTCGCCGTGAATGCCGTGCGAAACCTACAGGAGAAGCCGCAGGTGCAATATGGTGCGGCGGCCACTCTGGAGCATCCACCGGGAGGCCCCGTCCCGCCGGGCTCCGGCGTCCGCGCGCCTTGTCGGAACCACTAGGCTGGCGGTCACGGCGGACGAGCGAGCGAGGAGCACACCCATGGCCCGTCGGGTACACCGGCCACTGGAGGACGAGGAGTTCGACTTCGTCGTCGGCATGGCGGAGGGCCCGGTCCTCGTCTGCTTCACCGGCACCTGGCCGAAGGCCGTCGAGGCCTGCCGGGTGATGGACGGCCTCCTCGCGGAAGTGGCGCAGGAGTACGGGAGCCGCCTGACCGCCGTCCGCGCCGACATCACCCGCTGCCCGGGGCCGGTGCTCCGGTACGGGGTGACCGGCGCCCCCACCGTCGTCCTGCTGCGGTCCGGGGCAGCGGTGGCCGCGCACGCCGGTCCGCTGACGGGGGACGAGTTCCGGACGTTCCTCGACACCCACCTCTGAGCCGACGGCCCCGGCGGGGCCGGGGACGCGCGCCCGGGTGAACCCGGGCAGGCTGACCGAAAGCAGCATAGGTAAGATAGGTGCCTCAGGCATGTAATGGAGTCCGGCGAGACGGAACCATCGCTTGCGAGGTGTTGCTTTCCATGTCCGATGCCGTTGCCTTCCCCCAGAACCGGACCTGCCCCTACCACCCGCCGGCCGCCTACGAGCCCCTCCGGGAGGCGCGCCCCCTCTCCCGGGTCACCCTCTTCGACGGCCGCTCCGTGTGGGTGGTCACCGGCCACGCGCAGGCGCGCGCCCTGCTCTCCGATCCGCGCCTGTCCGCGGACCGCACCAAGGAGTCCTTCCCCACGCCCACCCGGCGGTTCAAGGGGCTGCAGAACCGGCGCACCGCCCTGATCGGGGTGGACGATCCGGAGCACAACGCGCAGCGCCGGATGCTGATCCCGAGCTTCTCGGTCAAGCGCACGGCGGCCCTGCGGCCCAGGATCCAGGAGACCGTGGACCGGCTGATCGACGCGATGGTGGCGGCCGGGCCGCGTGCCGAGCTGGTCGGCGCCTTCGCCCTGCCGGTGCCCTCCATGGTGATCTGCGCGCTGCTCGGCGTGCCCTACGAGGACCACGAGTTCTTCGAAGCCCAGTCGCGCAGGCTGCTGCGCGGCCCGGAGCTCTCCGACGTCGAGGAGGCCCGCCACGAGCTGGAGACCTACCTGGAGGCGCTGATCCGGCGCAAGCGCACCGATCCGGGCGACGGGCTGCTGGACGAACTCGTCGCCGACCGCCTGGAGACCGGCGAGACCGACATCGAGGAACTGGTCTCCCTGGCCGCGATCCTGCTGATCGCGGGCCACGAGACCACCGCGAACATGATCTCGCTCGGCACCTTCACCCTGCTGCGCCATCCGGAGCAGCTGGCCGAGCTGCGGGCCGATCCCTCGCTGATGTCGGAGGCGGTGGAGGAGCTGATGCGCTTCCTGTCCATCGCCGACGGCATGCTGCGGGTCGCCACCGAGGAGATCCGGGTCGGCGGGGTCACCATCCGGCCGGACGACGGGGTCGTCTTCTCCACCTCCGTCATCAACCGCGACGACGCGGTGTTCCCGGAGCCGGACGCCCTCGACTGGCACCGGCCGGCCCGGCACCACCTGGCCTTCGGCTTCGGCATCCACCAGTGCCTCGGTCAGAACCTGGCCCGCGCGGAGATGGAGATCGCACTGGGGACCCTGTTCCGGCGCCTGCCGGGCCTGCGGCTGGCGGCCGAGCCGGACCTGATCCCGTTCAAGCCCGGGGACACCATCCAGGGCATGGTCGAACTCCCCGTGGCCTGGTGAGCGCCGTGCGGATCTCGGTCGACCAGGACCGCTGCATCGGCGCCGGCCAGTGCGCGCTGACCGCGCCCCAGGTGTTCACCCAGGACGACGACGGGTTCGGCGAGGTGCTGCCGGGACGGGAGGACGGACACGGCAGCGCCCTCGTGCGGGAGGCCGCGCGGGCCTGCCCCGTCTCGGCGATCACCGTGGAAGAGGACTGACGGACCGGCCACCGCGCGGGAGCCCCCGCCGGAAATCCGGCGGGGGCTCCCCTCACGGGCTGGGCTCGTGAAGCGGTGTCAGAGCGTGACCACCCGTTCGGCCTGGGGGCCTTTGGGGCCCTGGGTGACGTCGTACTCGACCTTCGCGCCTTCGGCCAGCTCCTTGAAGCCGGTCGTCTGGATGGCGGAGAAGTGCACGAACACGTCGGGGCCGCCGTCGTCCTGCTGGATGAAGCCGAACCCCTTCTCCGAGTTGAACCACTTCACGATGCCTGTTGCCATCTGGCTGATCCTTCTCAACGTTCCGCTCGGGCCGCACGTGCGGCCGTCTCGATACTGCCCACCCGTCACGCCGGCCACACTCCGGGCGCGGCCATCCGGGGGTGCGCCGGACGGTCACTCGCCGCGATCGGCGGCGGGCGACGACGCCGCGGATCGCGGGGCGAGGGCCGTCCCGGCGGCCCGCCGCGGCCCGCCGGCCCGGCAGCCCAGGCAGTCCGCGTGCCCCGTGCGGGCGGCGGAGTCCCGGACGCGCCAGTCCCACTCGGCCTCCGGGCGGGGCCCGCTGGGCTTGCCCCAGCCGGCCAGGTGGAGGAGCCAGGTGACCGGCCCGGCCACCAGGACCACGCCGAGGCCCAGCCAGACACCGGGGGCCCAGCCGGCGCAGACCGCGATTCCGGCCCCGGTGGTGCCCAGCAGGGCCAGGGCGGTGCCGGTCCAGCCGGCCACGGTGTGGCCGAGGTCGACGTGTCCGTGCGCGCTCATGACTTCTCCCCGGAGGATGGGACGGCGATAGGCTCGGAGCAGGCTCTTTTATCTCACGAGCTAAGTAACTTAGATACTAAGGAGTGTGTGGGTGCACGGCAAGACCCGCCCCCCGGTCGCGGCCGGGGAGGCCCTCGCGCGCATGGACCGGTTCGTGGCCCTCGGGCTCATCGGGCAGCAGGAGATGGCGCAGCGGCTCGGCCTGAACGTCACCGATCTGACCTGCCTGGGCCACATCCTGGGGGCCGCCGACGCCCCGCTCTCCGCCGGCGACCTGGCCGAACTGACCAACCTGACCACCGGCGCCGTCACCGGGGTGCTCAACCGCCTGGAGCGCGCCGGCTACGCGCACCGCCGCCCGGACCCGGCCGACCGGCGCCGCGTCCGGGTGGTGGCCGATCCGGCGGCGACCGCGCGGGTCGTCGCCGTGTACGAGCCCTTCTACGCGCGGCTCGGCAGGGTGTTCGCCGAGTACACCCCCGACGAGATCGCCGTCATCGCCGACTGGTTCGAGCGGGCGGCGCAGCAGCTGCGGGCCCATCACGACGAGGTCTGCGGCGACGCACCCGGCCCCGCGGCGCCGTAGGTCCCGACTGGTAAAATGGGCGGGAAACTTCAGGCGCGGGGCGCTTTGGCCCGATGCGGACACGTACGACGAGCCGGGGCCGTACCGAGGGGTACGGGCCCGGCTCGTCGCCGTTCACGGCCGCGTCCGCACTCCGCGCCCGTCCCCTCCCGCTCCTCTCCACGGAAGGTTCTGCATGAAGAACCCGTCAGCTCATGGGCGTTTCGGCATCAAGGCCGGAGCGAAGGCAGGCTCCAAGCCGGGAGCCAAGCACGGCGGCGGCAAGACGCCCCGGACCCTCGGTCCGCAGGGCGAGTTCGCCATGCCCCGCACGGGTACCCCGGCCCTGCCCCCGGTGGCCTCGTTCGACGAACTCGGCCTGCCCCCTGAGCTGGTGACCACCCTGGCCGAGCAGGAGGTGCGCGAGCCGTTCCCGATCCAGGCGGCGACCCTGCCCAACTCCCTCACGGGCCGTGACATCCTCGGCCGCGGCCGTACCGGCTCCGGCAAGACCCTCGCCTTCGGCCTGGCGCTGCTGGCCCGTACGGCGGGACAGCAGGCGGACCCGAAGCGGCCGCTCGCCCTGGTCCTCGTACCGACGCGCGAGCTGGCTCAGCAGGTCACCGAGGCGCTGGACCCGTACGCGCGGGCGCTGAAGCTGCGCATGGCCACCGTCGTCGGCGGGCTCTCGATCGGCCGCCAGTCGGGCGCGCTGCGCACCGGCGTGGAGGTCGTCGTCGCCACCCCCGGGCGCCTCAGCGACCTGGTCGGACGGCGTGACGTGCACCTGGAGCGGGTGCGGATCACGGTGCTGGACGAGGCCGACCAGATGTGCGACATGGGGTTCATGCCCCAGGTCACCGAGATCCTGGACCAGGTCCACCACGCCGGGCAGCGGATGCTGTTCTCCGCCACCCTGGACCGCAACGTCGACCAGCTGGTGCGCCGCTACCTCAAGGATCCGGTCTCGCACTCGGTGGACCCGCAGTCGGCCTCGGTCGGCACGATGGACCACCACGTGCTGCACATCCACGCGGCGGACAAGGTCTCGGCAGCGACCGAGATCGCCGCGCGCGAGGGGCGGGTGCTGATGTTCCTGGACACCAAGCACGGCGTCGACCAGTTCGTGAAGCACCTGCGGGCCATGGGAGTACGGGCAGAGGGGCTGCACAGCGGCAAGTCCCAGCCCCAGCGCACCCGGACCCTGGGGCAGTTCAAGGACGGTCTGGTCACGGTCCTGGTCGCCACCAACGTGGCCGCCCGCGGCATCCACATCGACGACCTCGACCTCGTGGTCAACGTGGACCCGCCGGCCGACAGCAAGGATTACCTGCACCGCGGCGGCCGGACCGCGCGGGCCGGCGAGTCCGGCAAGGTGGTCACCCTGATCACGCCCAACCAGCGGCGTGACATCACCCGGCTGATGGCCGACGCCAAGATCCGGCCCACCATCACCCAGGTGCGGTCCGGCGAGGCGGCGCTGAGCCGGATCACCGGCGCGAAGGCTCCCTCCGGCGTCCCGCTGGCAGGGGCCGCGCCGACCGACGCCAAGGGCCGGCCGAGCGGCACGGACCTCGGGTTCCGCGGGATCGGCACCCGCCCGGGCCGGCCCGGCAAGGGCAAGGAGTCCCGCAAGACCATCGAGGCGCGCCAGGCGGCCGAGGCCCGCCGCGCGGCCCGGGTCCGCAAGGGCCTGACGCCCTGACCGTACGGCGACGGCCCCCACCCCGGCGGGGTGGGGGCCGTCGCCGTACCGCTTCGGGCTCAGCCCCGGCGGCGCCGTCGCCGGGCCACGATGGCTCGGGTGAGCAGCGGCGGGAGCAGGTCCTTGGCCAGCCGGCGCCAGCGGACCGGCGTCGCCGGTGCCGGCCGCGGGGCGGCGGCCGGGGCCGCGACGGGCGGGCGCAGCGGCTTCGGCGCGGGCGGCGCCACCACTCCCTCGTCGCCTATGCGCACCAGCGGGTGCCCGGCCACCACGTCCACGCCGTGCCACAGGTCCGTGCGGCCCTCCAGCCAGGCCAGCAGCGCCGACTGGTGGGGCACGGGGTCGCCCCAGGTCGCGTAGAGCTTCGAGGCGGAGACCGCGATCACGCGCAGTCCCTCGCCGGCCACCGCCGCCCAGACCGCGGCGGCGACGCCGGGGCAGTGGGCGGCGCGGTAGTCGTCGAAGACCACGACGGCGTCGGGGGTGGCGACCAGGCGCGAGGAGGCGATGTCCTGGACCACGTGCTCGTGCAGGTGGGAGGCGTCGACGTGGACGAAACGGCAGCTGCCGGGGCGCACCCGGTCCGCGACCACCGAGGTCGGGGCCTGGATGACGGTCGGCAGGGACGGGTGGAAGGCCAGGTAGTTCGTCTCGAACCCACGGCGCGTGAGGGTGGGGTAGGAGTCCCGCATCTCCGCCAGGTTGAAGTCGTCGGGCGCGGGCGTGTCGAAGAGGTCGCAGACCGTGAACTCCTCGCCCTCCCGCAGGTATCCGGCGAGGAAGATCGCGCTCTTGCCCAGGAACGCACCCAGTTCGAGGATGTCGCCCGACGCTTCGGGGGTGTCGTTCTGGCGGTTCAGGAACCAGTCGAAGAGCGTCTGGTCATAGGCCGAGAACCAGCCCTTGACCTCGCTGAACGCACGGGGCTCGGGCGGCGCGGGCTCGGCGTCGGGGGTGGTGACGGGAGCCTGTGAAACGTGCTGCACGGAGAGTCATCCTCCAGCGGAATGGCATCGGTCCAACGCTGTTACCCGGCCAGGTAAGCCGAAGATAAACCCCCGAACGGCGGATGGCGAGCTTTTCGGTACTACGCCTTCCGCTCCCCCCGGCCGTGGAACCGTGCGGACCTCACAGACCTCCCCCGCATCCTCCGCACCCCGCGCAGCCGCCACCGCAGCCCACGCCCCCGAGCGCCGGCGGGTCCGAGACCGTGGGGGCGGAGGTCTCCCGCGAGGGGGCCGGGGTGGTTTTCGGGCGGACGGGCGGGGGCGGGCCCTCCAGGGCCGTGGCCAGCTCCGCGAGCCGCCCGCCGGGAGTCACGCCCCGCAGGGCCGCGGCCGCGACGGTCGCCCGGATCCGGGTGGGCAGCTGGACGGACCGGGCCGGGCGCGGCTCCCAGGCGTCGTCGGCCAGGGTCGCGCGGTAGAGGGCGCGACCCGTCCGCGTGCCGTGCCCCAGGGCGTACCGGCGGGGGCGCCGGACGCGCGCCACCGCCCAGGCGCCGAGCAGGAGCGCGAAGGCGACGAGCGGCCACAGCGGGCCGTCCCCGGCGAGGACGGACCAGACGACGGCCCCGGCGCCCGCGCAGCCCGCCGCCACCGCCGCGACCGCTTCGAGGACCTCGGCCCGATGGACCCGCCAGGCGTACGCCTCGTCCACGGCCAGGCCCTGCGCGACCAGCCGGGCGACGACCCGGCCGACGGCGGGCGAGGCCGTGACCGCCGACCGGACCGCCCGGGCGCCGCGCGCGGGCCGGTTGCCGGGCGCCGCGAAGACCGCGGCCTCCACCTCCTCGCGGGGCCGCCCCGCGGGCGACACCCCGTAGGTGCCGACCACCGGGAGCCGGCCGTTGGCGTGGAGCACCGCCATCGCGGTCTCGGCGACGGCACGCCGGCCGTCGCGCAGGTAGGCCACCTCGTAGACCGTCAGGGGTTCCCCGGCCCGGCGGGGTGTGCGGACCGGCGGGGAGGCCATCCGCCGGAAGGCCCGGATCCGCCAGGCGCAGGCCGCCCCCAGCAGCAGGACGGACGGAACGAACAGGATGAACCGCCACATGTGTGCCCCCCGGCGCCGGCTGCCTGAGGGTGAGTGTGAGGCCGGGTACGGGCTGCGGCAACACCCCGTACGGGTGCTATGCCGCGCTTCTGCGCAGGCGCTGGGCCGCCGTGTTGCGCACGCGACGGGTGCGTGCGGAAGCGGCGAGGAGGGTCAGGGCCTCCCGGGAGGCGAGGGAGCGGGCAGCCGTGTGCTGGCACCAGTCGGAGGCGGCCGCGAGTTCGGCGGGGTTCCAGTCGGAGCCCGCCTCGATCGCCTTGAGCAGGGTCCACTCGCGCAGCCTGCGGGCCGGGAAGGCATGGCCGTCGAGGACGGGGTACAGGGCGCGGGCCCAGTCGGGGAACTCCGTGCCGGGCAGCAGCCTCTGCGCGCGGCGGTCGAGGTGGGTGACGACCGCGCTCTCGGCCATCACGGGGTCGGGGTCGCGCAGGACGGCCGCGACCGCTTCGGCCTCCCCCGGTCCTCCCGCCCGGGGCCCTCCCGCCCCGGCGGCGACGGCGGCCAGCCGGTCGAGGTGCCGGGTGTAGCGCCACCGCCCGGGGACGGCCGCGTCCCGGGAAGCCTCCCCGGGATCGGCCGCGGGGCGGCGGGGGGCCGGCCCGGTGCCGGCGGGCGCTGTGGCCGGGTACGCCGGACCGCCTCCCGGCGGCCGGCTCGTCTGGTGATCGCGTATCCCCATGCCTCCCATTCCACACGACCGGTGTGAACGGGGGGCGCCCAGGGGTACCCTCCGCGCCGGAAGCCCCGCGGCCCCCGGGGTCCGGGGGCTCCCGGCGCGGGGCGGGCGGCGCGGGGCGGGCGGCCCGCGGGCTCAGACCTGCTCGAAGTGGAACGCCTTGATGAAGCAGTCCCGGGGCTGTCCGACGGCGAAGAAGACGCAGTCCACCAGCGACTGGGCGGTCAGCGGGTCCTTCGCCGTGCGCGGGGCGTCTTCCCAGGCCTCCGACAGCGGATCGTGGTTGTCGAAGTCCGGCGGGTAGAGGGAGATCACCCGGACGCCCCGGTCGCGGAGCCGGCGGGAGAGGGTCTCGGTGAACCCGGCCTGGGCGCTCTTGGCCGCGTAGAAGGAGTCGTGGGCGTCCGAGCGGTGGTTCCCCCGCTCCCCGCAGCCGGAGACCATGGTCACGATGTCCGGCACGTCCGACTTCAGGAGCAGCGGGAGGAAGGCCTTCGTCGCCAGGACGGTGCCGGTGGCTCCGGAGGCGAGGGTCTCCACCACGTCCTCGTCGGAGGCGGACAGCAGGTCCGTGCCGTGCTGGTAGCGGGATCCGTTGTTGACCAGGACGTCCACGTGGCCCGCGCGGGCGGCGACCGCGGCCGCGAAGCCCCGCACGGACGCGGGGTCCGTCAGGTCGCAGGCGTACGCGTGCACGCGGTCGGCGTCGTGGCCCTGGGCGAGGATCTCCTCGCGGACCCGCTCCGCGGCTTCGGGGGTGCGGGCGGAGAGGTGGACCTCGGCGCCCCGCGCGGCGAAGCGCAGGGCCAGGGTCCGCCCGAAGTCCCGTCCCGCCGCGGTGATGACGACGCGGTGGTGTTCAAATGCCATTGTCGGCGCTCCGATCAGGGGTTGGATTCCATGATCGCAGCCGCCCTTCGGAGGCTCTGGCCCCGTCTGACCGAAAACGCGCGCCGATGGCCCCTCCCGCCCGGGCGCCCGATGCCGCCGGGCGTCGGGTTGAATGGCTCCATGGGCGCAGGACGCGGGACGAAGAGGAAACGACCCCCCTTCGGCGTACCGAGGGAGGTCATCCTGCTGGCGACGCAGGACGCGTGGCGCTACACGTTCGTCGCCGACGGCGCGGGCGGCGGGTGCGGGAAGGTCGCCATGCCGTCCGACGCGGCCGTCGAGGACGTACAGGCGGCGCTGTTCACCACCTTGGCGGACCTCACCCGCACCCTCCACGGTGTCGACATCGATGTCGCGTGGTCCTCCCCGACGCCCGGTTCGTGGACCGGGCGGATCCGGCACGTCACGGTGGCGGAGCCGGCTCGGGCCGACGGGGCGGGCGGGGGCGGCTGACCGCCGCCCTCCCCGTCAGGCCGAGCGGAGGGCGTCCGTCGGGGAGGCGCGGGCCGCGCGGGCGGCGGGGTGGATGCCGGCGAGGGCGGCCACCAGGACGGAGACCAGGGGGCCGGCGGCGAGCGTGTACAGCGGGATCGAGGGCGGCCAGCCCTGCGCGAACGCGTACGCGTAGACGGTGAGGGCTCCCCCGGCCAGTCCCGCGAGCCCACCGACCAGCCCCATGAGCACGGCCTCCAGCAGGAACTGCGCGGCGATCTGCCCGCCCCTGGCACCCAGTGCCCGGCGCAGCCCGATCTCGCCGCGGCGCTCCATCACTCCCACCACCATGGTGTTGGCGATGCCGACGCCGCCGACGAGCAGGGCGACCGCGGCCAGTGCGAGGACCAGGCCGGTCATGGCGCCCTTCGCCTCGTTGCGCGCCGTCAGCAGGTCGGAGGGGCGGCTCACGGCGACCTTGCCGGGGGCCGCCGGGTTCGCGCTGGCCGCCGCCACGGCCTGGACGTCGGGCACCCGCTCCGGGTGGGAGCGCAGGTACACGGTGGCGGCGGTGCCGTCCGCGCCCAGGTGTGCGGTGGCCTGGGGCCAGCCCACCAGCGCGGCCGTACGGAGCTCCGGCGCCAGCTCGTTCGGCGCCAGGACGCCCGCGACGGCGTACGACTGGCCGCCCAGCCAGACCCGTTCACCGGGGGCGGTCACCCCCAGGCGCTGCGCGGCCTGGTCGCCGAGCACGGTGACGGGCAGGTTCTCCGAGGCCCGGTCCAGCCAGGTGCCGCCGACCAGCTCGGCGCGCAGTACGTCGAGGAGGTTCAGCCGGGCGGCCAGGACGCTGATGCTGCCCGTCTGCTCCTTGGGCACCAGGGAGTTGCGGTACACCTCGGCCTTGGTCGACCCGGTCGCGGTGACCTGCTCCACCGGGGCGATGTTCGCGAGCATCCGCTCGGCCGTCGGCGGCAGCGGCACGAGCCGCTGGTCGGTGTCCTTGCCGGGCGAGACGGTGATCAGATTGGAGCCGAGCTGGTCGAGGCGGGCCAGCAGGTGCGCCTGGTTGGACGAGGAGATCCCGGTCACGGCGATGACGGCGGCGATGCCCAGGCAGATGCCCAGCGCGGACAGCCCGGAGCGGAGCCTGCGCGTGCGCGGCCCGAGCATGCCCAGGCGGAGCAGGTCCGCCGGCCGCAGCCGGGTGCGGCCGGGGAGAGCGGGAACGGCGGCGGGCGCGGGGGTCCCGGGAGGGGCGGCCGGTGGTGGCATGGTCATAGGGAGGCTCCACGAGGATCGGGGGCGGTGCCCGGGCGGCGTTCGTCGAACGCGACGCGCCCGTCCTGGATGCCGACGCGCCGCGGGAAGGAGGCGGCGAGCTCCCGGTCGTGGGTGATCACGACGACCGTGGTGCCGTTCGCGTTCAGTGCCCGCAGCAGCTCCACGACGGCCGCGCCCGAGGCGCTGTCCAGCGCGCCGGTCGGTTCGTCCGCCAGCAGCAGCGCGGGGCGCCCGACCAGGGCGCGGGCGATGGCCACGCGCTGCTTCTCGCCGCCCGAGAGCTGTTCGGGACGGTGGCCCAGCCGGTGCCCCAGGCCCACCTCGCGCAGGGCCCCGACGGCGGCTTCGCGCCGCCGGGCCGCGGGCACGCCCGCGTAGAGCAGCCCGGTGGCGACGTTCTCCACCGTGGTGAGGCCCGCCAGCAGGAAGAACTGCTGGAAGACGAAGCCGATCCGGTGCGCCCGCAGCGCGGCCAGCTCCCGGTCGTCGAGACCGGACAGCTCGCGCCCCTCGAAGCACAGCCGCCCGCCGGTCGGGCGGTCGAGCGAGCCCAGCAGGGCGAGCAGGGTGGACTTCCCGGACCCGGACGGCCCGACGACCGCGAGGAGTTCACCGGCGGCGACCGTGAGGTCGATGCCGTGCAGGATCCGCAGGGGCGGCGATCCCGGGTACTCCTTGATGACGCCCGTCAACTCCAGTACCGGACGCGCGGCCCTGGTCACGGGGGCTCCGCCCCCGGTCGGCCGGCGGGTCACTTGGGGACCACCACCTGGTCGCCGCTCTTGACGTCCCCGGTGATCTGGGCCCTGGCGTCCGCCACCAGTCCCAGCCTGACCGGGACCAGCCGCGAACCCGAGCCCTCGACGACCTTGACCCCGTACCCGCCGCCGCTCAGGGCGAGCAGCGCGGTGACCGGGACGATGAGGGCGTCGGCGGCGGTGTCGCCGACGACGTTGACGGTGACGGGGGAAGGCCCGGCCTGCCGGACCCGGTCCTGGCCGTCCAGCACGATGGTGACGGTGGTCTTCTGCGGACCACCACCGCCGCCGCCCTCGCCGCCGCCCGCGCCGGGCCCGCCGTCCGGAGCGCCACCGCGGACCAGGGAACGGATGCGCCCGTCGACGGTGCCTCCCTCCGCAAGCTTCACCACGACCTTGCCGTCGGGTTTGAACCGGGACACCTGACTGTCGGAAGGCTGTACGACGGCGACGAGGTCGGTGCCGCTGACCGTCATGACCGTGGCCGTCGCGACGGCGGAGCCGAGCTGCGTGGCCAGCTTCTGCACCTGTACGGCGTCCCTGGGCAGCATCACCACGCTGCCGAGCGCGACCGCCCCGGTCTGTTGCACGCCCAGGGCCTTCTGCCAACGCTTGACGGCGGTGGCGGTGCCCTCCGTGAACTTGTCGTCCTCGGCCAGTGCGAGCCCGGCGGCGTGGCCGAGCCCGCGCAGGTTGGCCTTCAGCTGACGGACGTCGGGGCCGTCGGGGACACCCGGCTCCAGGGTGCGCCACAGGGGGCGCTTGCCCGTCATGAAGGTGACGGGGCGCCCGTCCACCTCGTAGAGCCGGGCCCCGGCCTTGATCACGTCACCGACGGCCGGAAGTGCCGTGAGGGTGCCGGAGCCGGCGCCGACGACGGGGGTGGGTGCGTCGTAGCCGAGACTTCCGGCGACCTGGATGCCGCTGGACAACGACCCCCGCTCCACCGCCACCGCGCCGTGCTCCGGTGCCTCCTGCCCGGCGGCGCCGCCCTGCTCCCAGGGGCGCACCGCGACCACGACGCCGGCCCCGCCGACCGCCACCGCGAGGACGAGCGGTACGACGATCCGGCGGCGGCGCCCGCGGCGACCGGGGGCGCCGCCGGTGGAGTCCGCGGTGCCGGTGGCGTCCGCGTTGCAGGTGGAGTCGGTGCCGCCGACATCGGCGTGCGCGGTGGCGGCGGTCGTGCGGGCGACCTGCGGTGTCTCGGCGGGGTGCTGCACGCTCACTCGCCGATCCGGTAGCCGGGCATGGGCAGCTTGCTGCAAGCGGGCTGTACCGCGTCCCACTTGGCCGGGTCGAAGGAGTTCGTCGGTATGACGACGGTGCCGGTCTTCGGGTCCGGGTCGGGGAGATCCGGATAGCCGTTCTTCCGGCCGCACGCGACCCAGGTACGCGCTTCCTCGACGAACTTCTCCTTCCCCTTCTCCATGGCCTGGCGGATTCCGGGCACCTTCTCGTCGCAGAGTCTGGAGGCCGTGTCGTACCCGGAGGCGGACGCGTCGCCATCGAGCCCGGTGGCGGGCAGGAAGATGTTGCCGTCCTTGTCCTGCTGGACGCTGTTCTGCCCCTGCCCGTGCATGCAGTTCACCCAGTCCCGCCGGACCGCGTTGTCGTCCTGCGGCTTGCCCGGGCCGGAGCCCGAGCCCTTGTCCCCGGCGACCCGGGGGGCGGAGGAACCCTCGGAACAACCGCTCGCCACCAGGGCGACGGCCACGACGACGGCCGCCAGGACGGCCCGTCCGGTCCGGTTCTGCATGTGCGTGCTCCCGACTGCTTCTCGACGACGACGATGACGATGGCTACGGCGTCGTCGCCGCCGTTGACGTTGACGTTGACGTCCAGCAGTTCTACGCAGCCGTCGGTGAGCCGGTGGTGAGCGTGCGCCTAACCCCCGGCTAACGCCCCCGAGGGCATGCTTGACCAGTGGGTTCGCCCGGCGGTGGCCGCCACCGGGCGGGGCGAGTGGAGAGCGGGACGGACGCGGCAATGCGGGTGCTCATCGTCGAGGACGAGACGGAACTGGCCGAGATGCTCGCCGACGGACTGCGCGCGGAGGGCATGCTCTGCGACCTCGCCCACGACGGCGCCCGCGCACTGGAGTTGACGGCCGCCGTCGACTACGACGTCCTGGTCCTCGACCGGGACCTGCCCCTGCTCAGCGGGGACGCCGTCTGCCGGGCGCTGAACACCGCCGGCCACCCGGCCCGGATCCTGATGCTCACCGCGGCCGGCACCCTGTCGGACCTGGTCGAGGGCCTCGGCCAGGGCGCCGACGACTACATGGCCAAGCCCTTCTCCTATCTGGAGCTGGTGGCCCGCCTGCGCGCACTGGGCCGCCGCGGCCCCGGGACCGCCGCCGGCGCCACCGTCCTGAGCCGCCACGGCATCAGCCTCGACACCGTACGAAGGACGGCCGAACGCGACGGCCGCCCGCTGAAACTGACGCCGCGGGAACTCGGCGTACTGGAACTGCTGCTCGCGGCGGACGGCGCCCCCCTCGCCACCGAGGAACTGCGCGACCGGCTGTGGGACGCCGCTCTGGACCCGGCCACCACCGCCGTCCGCGTCACCGTCCACTCCCTGCGCCGCAAACTGGGGGAACCCCCACTGATCAGCCACGACGCCGGCTTCGGATACCGGCTGTGAACCGTCGCCCCACCCGCCCGCCGCGCCGGGGCGCCGTCCCGTACCGGCTGCCCCTGCGCGTCCGGCTGACCCTGGTCACCACCGCGGTCTTCGGCGTCCTCGGCGCGGCGCTGCTCCTGCTCAACTGGCTGAGCTCGCGACAGCTCATCGAGCGCAACCGCCACCTCGTCCTGCCGGCGGCGGTGACGGAGCCGGCCACGCAGGCGCCCGTCGTCGGCCCGGAGCCCGTGGCGCCCGACACGTCGCAGCCCAGCCTGCCCACCACCCCCGCCGTCGAGGCCTTCGCGGACTTCCAGCACCGGGTCCTGTCGGAACTGCTGCTGCGCTCCTCGATCCTGCTGGCCGTCCTGACCGGGCTCGCCGCGCTGCTCGCCTGGTGGGCCACCCGCCGCTCCCTGCACCGTCTCACCCAGGTCACCGCCGCCGCCCGCCGGATCGGCGCGGGCAGCACCCTGGAGGAGCGGCTGGCCCTCACCGGGCCGCACGACGAGGTACGCGAACTCGGCGACACCTTCGACGCCATGCTCGACCGGCTTGACCGCAGTTTCGCCGCCCAGCGCCACTTCACCGCGCACGCCTCCCACGAACTGCGTACGCCCCTCACCGTCCAGCGGGCCGCCCTGGAGATCCCCCTGGCACAGGGCCGGGTCCCCGAGGAGCTACGGCCCGCCGTGCTCCGCGCCCTGGAGGCGGGTGCCCGCACGGAGCGCCTCATCGAAGCGCTGCTGACGCTGGCCCGGGGCGAGAGCGAGCAGCTCGCGATCCAGCCCGTGGACCTGGCGGAAACCGCCGTCGAGGCGGCCGGCGACCTCTCCGGGGAAGCCCGTGCGGCAGGAGTACGGATCACCGTGCGGGCGGAGTCCGCACCGGTCTCGGGCGACCCCTCGCTGCTGCGGCAGACCGCCCTGAATCTGCTGGCCAACGCCGTACGCCACAACCACCCCGGCGGCACCGCCACCATCACCACCGGAACGGCCACCGGCGCCGCCGGCCCCGCGTCCTTCGTCGAGGTCGCCAACACCGGACCCGTCCTCGACCCGGCTGAGGTCCCCGCCCTCTTCGAGCCCTTCCGCCGCGGCCCGCAGCACCGCGGCAAGGGCTCCGGACTGGGCCTGGCCGTGGTCCGCGCGATCACCCTCACCCACCGCGGCCGGGTCGGCGCGGTGCCCGGGCCCGGCGGCGGCCTCACGGTACGGGTCGAACTCCCCCGCCGCACCGAGCCGGAGGACCACTGAGCCGGCCGGGTGGCGGCCGGGCCACCGGAGCGCGGCCCCGGCGGCCCGGGGGTCACTGCCCGTACGACTCGTACCGGCCCGCCGCGTGCCCCGGTTCGGGCAGCGGGGCACCGGTCTCCAGCAGCGTCTTCAGGCTGGAGACGAGCATCGGCCAGGCCTGTGCGCACATGCCGATGAGGGTGCCGCCCGGGGTGAAACCCTCGTGGCGGACCGTCAGGCGGGCCAGGGCGTCACCGACCGGCTCGATCTCGTACGTCACCGTCGTGCGCGGCTCGGCCGCCAGCTCGGCGCGCAGCTCCTCGCCGATGCCGACGGAGGCGGCCCACTGGGTGCTGAAGGTGTGCCAGGTGTAGGAGAGCCTGCGGTCCGGGACGCACTCCAGGACCACCTGGGCGGGGTCGCTGGTGCGGGCGCCGCGCTCGACCCAGTCCATGGGCGAGCCCACCGCCCAGTCCGTCTCGAAGCTCGGGCCCCAGTAGCGGCGGGTGAGGGCCGGGTCGGTCAGGGCCTGCCAGACCCGGGCCGGATCGGCCTGGATGTAGAGGGTGTAGTCGATCACGCTGTCGTCCATGGCCCCATGCTGCGGGACCGGCCGCCGCCCGCGCGGGATTTGCCGGGGGCGTCACCAGCGCAGACCCTGTTCGGGCAGCTCCGTGGGCGGGGTGCGGGGCGGGGCCGGGAGGGCGAGGCGTACGCGGGCCGCGTGCACCGACGCGAGCTCCTCCCGGCCGGCCGGACCCCAGTCGCTGAGCTCGCGGACCTGCTCGGGGGTGGCCAGCAGCCGGGCGTACGCCGGGTCCGCGGCCGGGGCGAGGGCCGTGAGCCGGGCCGCCGTGCGGGCCGAGGCGCTCCCGTCGGCGTACCGGTGACCGAGCGCGAGCGCCCCGGCGGTGGGTTCCGCCGCCGGGCCCGGCAGGTGGGCGGCGCCGGTGGCGCGGGCGATGAGCAGGAGCACCCGGCCGTCGGGGGCGAACAGCCAGCCGGAGCGCTCCCGTACCGGCAGGTGCGCGGGGAGCGGGCCGGGGTGCCAGGTGCCGTGCTGCGGGGTGCGGCGGGTGCGCAGCACCCCGAGCCGGTCGAGGTCGGTGGGGTTGGTGGGGCGGCCGTCCTCCAGCAGGGCGGGCCCGGAGCCGTTGATCCGGGCCCGCAGCGCGGACAGGGCGCGCCGGGCGTCGCCCGGGTCCATCAGGGCGGGCAGGTCGGCGGGCTCGGCGAAGTCGATGCCGGTGATCTCCCGGTCGGGCAGCCGGACGGAGCGGATCCGGTCCGGGGTCCAGGTGCCGCCGTCGTAGACGTGCAGGATCTCGCCGGGGAAGCGCATCTCGGGCGGGAAGCCGGGGGTGTCGGCGGGGATCCAGTCGACGGCGAGCCCGCGCGGGTAGTGGCCGTCGACGCCGAGCTCCTCGCGCACCTCGCGGGCGGCGGCCGCCGCGGGCGACTCGCCGGCGTCCACCGCGCCGCCGGGCAGGAGCCGGTCGGAGCGGTAGTCGACGCTCTGGACGAGGATCCGCCCGTCGGGGTCGGTGACGAGGACGACCGCTCCGGTCCAGAGGGCGGCGCGCGAGGCCCCGTACTCCTCCGGGGTCATCCAGGTGCCCGCGCGCTCGGGGTCGTCGGTCAGCTGGGGCATGGGAACTCCGTTCACCGTGGGTGGACCCGCCGCGTGTGCAACAGCGGGCGCGGTCCCCGGGTTACGGCGGTGACACCGGGAGCGGGCTGATCCGCTTTACCCTCCCTATACCTCTTTATTACCGGGTTATGTCGATCTTGCTACTGTGCGCCGTGCGGGCCGTCGGGGTGAAAGCCGCTGGCCCGACCACGTAACCGGCCGGGAAGGCACGACATCCGTACGCCGCGCACCGCGTACGGAGAGCGCCGAGCGGCCCCCGGAGTGCGGTGGCCGGCCGCACGGCCCTCCGGGGGCGGTGCGAGGGCGGGGCTCACCCGTCCGTGTGAAGGAGCGCGCCCGGCGGCGTTCCGGTGCGGCAGGGTGGGCGGATGCGTTCGCGCCGGGCCCTGCCGGTCCCCCCTGCCCCGTCCGTCCCCCCGTCCGTCCGCCCGCCCCTGCCGCAGGCCGTTCCGCCGTCCGTGCCCCTGTCCGTGCCCCTGCTGCTCGCCGTGCTGGCGCTGACCGCCGGGTGCGTGACCGTACGGCCTCCGGAACCCGCCGGGGCGCCCCGGATCGCCGAGGCCGCCCGCAGCGCCCCGGCTCCGGAGCGCC